>JAPLGV010000313.1 GCA_026389975.1 Chloroflexota bacterium | reverse complement strand
AGGTATTCGGGGATTAAAGGCTTATCCATAAATATTCTCCTTACTTTTTATACCAATTAAAGTAACGATACCGGATCCACTTCCACCCGCCAGCCCTTCGATGCACCCCTCGACAGGCTCGGGGCACTGCTCAGGGCGGCGCCTTCGAAGTCCTTTCCCCGCAGCAGACTCGCCGGGTTCGGGCCGCGCAGGATTATCTGCCAGCGATAGAGTCCATTCAACCGGGAAAAGAAGCAGGGGGCGGGTCCGATGAGGGTTGTCTCGCGCCGGTCTTCGCTCTCGATCCATTTGGCAAGTTTTGCCGCCAGTCCCTGCGCCTCTGACTCGGCTTTTGTCGCCTGAACATGCCGGTATTCCATCCGCACCAGGCGGTTGAACGGTGGGTAGCCCAACTGCCTGCGATAGTCCAGCTCGCGGGCGTAGAAGGCGGCGTAATCCTGGCCGGCCGCGGCCTGGATGACGTAATGCTCCGGTTGAAAAGTTTGCAGCACCACCCGTCCGCCCAGGGACGAACGACCGGCGCGGCCCGAGACCTGGGTCAGCACGTCAAAGGTCCGCTCCGCCGCGAATGGGTCGGGCAGGTTGAGACCCACATCGGCCAGTACAATCCCCACCAGCGTTACCAGCGGCAGGTCCAGGCCCTTGGCGAGCATCTGCGTGCCGATGAGCACATCCGCCCGGTGAGCGGTGAAGTGGCTCAGGATGATCTCGTGCGAGTCCTTCTGGCGGGTAGTATCCCAGTCCCAGCGCAGGGTGCGCGCCGACGGGAAGAGCGCCCCCACCTCGGCCTCCACCTTCTCGCTGCCCAGCCCATACTGGCGGATCTGATCGCTCCCGCAAACCGGGCACTTCTTCGGCATCTGCCGCGTGTAGCCGCAACGGTGGCAACGCAAGTCAAACGTCGAACGTCCGATGTTCGACGTTTGACCTTCGACGTGGTATGTCAGCGGTGTGTCGCAGCGCGGGCAACGCACCGCCGTCCCGCACTCCCGGCAGAAGACGTAGGTGGCCGTGCCGCGCCGATTCAGGAAGAGAATCGCCTGCTGGCCTTTTTTGAGCACCTCTTCCAGTGCGTCCACCAGCGCCTGGCTGAAGACTCCCCGGTTGCCGGACTTGAGTTCTTCCCGCATATCAATAATCGAGACGGGGGGAAGACCTCCGAAGTTTGCAGAGAACTCGGAGGTCTGTATCCGCTTCGGTAACTCCAATAGGCGGACGCCTCCCCCACACTCAGTCCCTTGCGGGGACGAGGCCTGATACCGTTGCTGGATGGTTGGGGTGGCTGAACCGAGGATGCACACGCCCCCGCAAATCCGGGCGTATTCCTGCGCGGTCCTGACGGCGTTGTAGAACGGCGGCTCGGACTGGTAGTAGGATGTGTCGTGGCATTCATCGGCAACGATCAGCCCGACGTTTGGGAGCGGAGCGAACAGTGCCGAGCGCGGCCCGATGATGACTTTCAACTGGCCCAAACGAGCGCGCCGCCAGGTGTCGTAGCGCTCGCCTTCGGATAATCTGGAATGCACCAGTCCAACCTGCCCGGGGAACCTCGCCAAAAAACGGTGCACCGTCTGCGGTGTGAGGGCGATTTCCGGGACGAGGATGATGGACTGTTTCCCGCGGCGAATACACTCCTGCGCGGCGCGGATGTAAATCTCGGTCTTGCCGGAGCCGGTCACGCCGTGGAGTAAGAAAAGGTAATTTGGTAATTCGGGATTAGGTAACGAGGGCTGGAAGGCGTGTAGGATTTGGTTTAACGCCGCAGCAAAATTTGGTCTAACGCGGCTTCCTGCTCGGCAGTTAATACTAATTCCTGATAACCCAATCCCTTATCACTCGGTACCAGATTACTTATCTTTTCCAACGGGTCCCGCCAGATTTCGGTTTCCCTCAAAACAATTAGTTCGCGCTCCGCCAGTTCTTGCAGGTCGGCCAGATTGCAGCCTGATTCGGCGTATACCCACGAGACGTTCACGTCCGCCGGCTCGCGCGTCAGGAAGCGCAGGGCGGCCTGTCGGCGTGACAGGGTATCAGCAGTCTTTCCGAGTTCTGGCATGGCGGCTTCAGCCAGCTCCGGCGGGACAGCCAGTTGGGCCGTGCGGACAAACTTTGGCCGGACTGAGGGCGGCGGCAGGATGGACTGGCTGGTCAGCACGCCGGTCCTTACTAGATATTGCGCTGTCTTGCGCCAGTCCACATTCTTGAAATGTCGGTCAATCTGGCGGCCGCGCAGGGGGCCGCGTCCGGCGAGCAATTCCAGAAGCCGCTTTTGCACCTGGCCTGTTTCACTGGTGACTGGTAACTGCTTGCTGCTTGCTGCGTACTGTGTATCCGCCTGCTGACTCAGTCCCGAAGGCAGCATCAGCCCGATGCAGGCCGCCAGCGGAGACAGGGTCTCTCCGGCCAGCCATTGGGCCAGGGCCATCTGAGCGGCGGTCAGAACCGGTTGCGGATCGAGTAAATCAATTACAGTTTTCGTTTCGGGGACGGAAGGTTCGACAATGAGACGAAAAACGACACCCTGCACCGTCTGCTTGCCAAAGGGTACGGTGACCAGATGTCCCGCGCTGATTTTCCCTTCCAGTTCAGGGGGCAGGGCATAGTCGAACATGCCCGAGACGGACGGGACAGTGACGGCAATTTGGGCGTACATTACTTTGTCTTCAACACCACCGCCGCGCCGTAGCCGACCACCGACGAATAATCCCCGGTCACGTCACCGGAGGTGGCGTGACGCAACACCTTGACGGTGTCCGCGCCCAGGGCTTTGGCGGCCCACAGGACGGCTGTCAGTGCGCCGAGTCCGCAGGCAAAACCTTGCTCCTCCTTTTCGGCGCAGAAAACATCCTCCGGTGAAAAGGACTCGATCCGGCGCAGCATTTCCGTGTCGAAGGCCACGGCTTCCTTCTGAGTGTAGAAGTGGGAGAGGTCCGTGCTGGCGACAACCAGCGCGTTCTTCCCGCGCAGGGTCTCTGCCAGGGCCGCACCGAGTTGCTGGGAGACCTTCGCTGACTGGGAACGCACCATCACCGGCAGGAGCTTGAACTCCCCGGCCAGGGCACGTTGCAAGAAGGGCAGTTCGATTTCCAGCGAATGTTCCTGGTCGTAGGCCACCGGCGTCAGACCTTCGCCCAGCACCGGTCGCAGGCGGGCATCCAGGTCGGCGATAACATCCTTATCCACAGGGACCTCGCCGAGCGGGGTGGCATAAGCCTCGTGGGCAGTGGTCAGCAGCGGCTCGTAGTAAGGCTGGTGCATCGGCGAAAGGACGGCTACCAGATCGAAGGTCCGGCCGCGCACCGACGCAAAGGCATACCCGGCCACCGGGCCGGAGTACTTGTGTCCGGCGTGCGGGGCGATGACGGCAATCACCTCGCCGGGCAGTTCGGGTAATTCAGCCTGGTCGAGGTAGCGATCCACGGCCTGGGTGAGCGCCTTGGGATTGCCTTCATACCACATCCCGGCGATCGGTGAAGGACGCACAGGAGAGATGGTAGTCATATTCACCTCCAATTCGTATTGTAGCATGGCGAGCATCTACAGACGCTTGCGGAAAGCGTGCTGGCTCTTGATGTTCTCGTACCCACGCGCCTGGTAGAACCGGTGGGCACTGTCCCTTTCCAAATGCAGGCAGGCAACTGAGCTGAGATGCCAGATTACCAGGTGTGTGCCTGGATGCGGCTATCTCCGGGCGCCATTCCACGAGAGACCAGCACACTCATAGAACCGGATGGAAAAGATCGGGCAATGATTTTTCGGAAAGAACTAGAAAATCAGCAGGATCAGAGTCCATAGGATGCCGATGCTGATCACACAGATAGCGAATGAGGAGAATAGCAACCGCACGCTGGGTTGGACCATTTGTGCTACGCCAAGCAGGAAGAAGGCTATTGCCAGCATAGTCAGGACAGCCACATATGAGTCGGATTTATTATTCCAGCGGTGGTAGGCATCCGAAGCATCATTCTGCTTCTGGACCAGTTCCAGACTGTAAGAATTCAGGTCAGACAAGTAGGCGGTAATATTCGGCGATTCCTGGTCGGAGGCAGGTGCGTAGGCTGGATCGGTCATTAAGAAGGACAGACTCCCCGCCCGGTCCGCCCGTGCCTGGTAGATCTGCGACTCGAGTGTCAGCGCCTCGAATCCCTGCTGGTCGTTGGCATTCTGCCGTTGCATGGCAGTATATTCGGCCACCAGCGCTTCCTGAGTATTGGTGAGCAATATGGAGTAGGTATTCAGATCATAATCAGACCGGGCACCGGCTTGGATAAGGCTGCCGGTAAACTGGACGGCGTCATATTGCGAGTCCCGGTTGGCCTGGTTGGCGCGGATGGTGGCATCTACCTGCAGAGCCGAGACGGCCGCAATCAAAACCGTATTTAAGAGGGTCAGCACCAGCACGAGGGTCTTCCCTCGTTCGGGGTTGGAGATGTCGGATTTGTTCACAACACACCTCCCCGTAGAATGAAGAATACAAACTCGACTCCCAGGCTCCACACAAGGCCGATCCCATAGACGAAGACCCCCAGAACCAGGATCAGGATCCTCGAGCGTAAGTGAGACAGTTGGGACAACCCAAGCCAGAACAGGCTGACCGTGATCAGGATCGTCCCCAGCACAAGCCAGCGCTGTTCTGCGTAGTAGGTATCCGCCTGAGAAAAGGAAGCCAGTGGGTTGAGGCTGCTCAGGTCGGAGGATTGCGCTTCCAGTTCATCGAACCGCTTCTGAACATTCAACCAGCCTTCCGGGGTGAGATAGGATGGATCCTTGCCGAGCGGCGTCGCCAGCGATTCCATCCCGGGTAGCAGGTAGGTGCGCAATTGGGCGGCGTGCTCCTGGCTGGCTGGGTCAGTGCTGTTTTCCTGGACGATCAGGCCGTCGAGGTTCACCAAGTAGTCACGGGCGTATCCGGCTTCCTGATAGGCCCGGCGCCAGTCTTCATTGGCGGCTGCTTGGCGTTTGACTGCATTCAACAACCTCTGATAAATGAGATCGCCTGCCTTCGAACCCAGGCTGGCAGTTCGCCAGGTGGCCAGGGCAGTGGTCAATGAGACCAACGCGATCAGGATGGCAATCCATACTTCTAGACGATTGTTCTTTTCCTTCGGTTTTTCCATGGATAAGTCCACCTTTATTTGGCCACCTAATTATCACCGGTTGTGGTGGAGAATACAAGGAAAAAAAGCCGCCGGTTGGTGGCTGTACCGGCGGTCTTGCGATTCGATCCTTATTTCGGACTGGACTTGCGGTGAAAAGCACGGATGCTGCTCCAGCGGATGAGCAAG
>JAPLGV010000113.1 GCA_026389975.1 Chloroflexota bacterium | reverse complement strand
CCTACGAACATAACTGGGGCGCGGCTCCCGCTAGCGGTATAGATACCATCGGTGCGTTCCACGAGGTCGTCCTGCCTTGGTTGCAGGAAGTCTTCAATGCCAGTTATTCATTGACCTGCAACTCGCTCGGCATGGCCACGCAATATGGATTCAACCCCTGGCCTGTCGAATATGCCAACGTCAATTACTACACCGTCTACAAACCCGGCACCCCCGGCGTGGATCTGGACTCCCGCTATTGGCTGGTGGGGGTGGAGTTCGCCCAGGGTCAGCCCTACGTCTTCGCCGTGATCCATTTCGCCTGGGAACCATAGACTATACCCATCCCATCTCCCGAAGAAACCCGTTTTCCAGCAGAAAACGGGTTTCTTGCTTCTCTTGCAGAACAAACTCCTTATTGATAAAATTATCAATAAGGAATATTCTATGTCCTGTACCCCCCGCCTCACCCAAATGCTGCGTTCGCGTGGTTACCGCATGACGCCCCAGCGCCTCGCTATTTTGCAAGCCTTGCACGACGGCGGGCATCTCTCCCCGGTGCAGATTTACCAACGCGTCCAGCAGACCGGAATGACCGAGGCCACCGTCTACCGTACGCTGGAATTCCTGGCCGGGAACGGCGTCCTGCTTGTGGCGGACCGGGGCAATGGTCATCTCGCCTATGAACTATCCGGGGAGGCTCATCACCACATAATTTGCCGCACCTGCGGAAAGCAAATGGAAATTGACCCTGCTCTGCTCGCACCTGCGATCAGCCAGATGGAAAGTGAAACAGGCTATCGTCTCAACGCCGGTCATATAACATTCTTCGGGCTGTGCCCGGAATGTCAACCGAATTCTCGATAGGAGTCTTGTATGGTTGCTCCCGTTCAACCCATGCACATCCCAGACGGGTTCCTTTCCACCCTGGTTTCGGTTGTTTTCTGGGTGGTATCGGCGATTGCTGTGGCCTACGCCCTGCGGCGGGTGGACAAGGATTTGGGTGAGCGCCAGGTTCCCTTGATGGGCGTGCTGGCGGCGGCCATCTTCGCCGGTCAGATGCTCAACTTCAGTATCACCGGCGGGACCTCCGGCCACCTGCTCGGCGCGGCCCTGGCCACCATCCTGCTCGGTCCGTGGGCGGCGGTCATCGTGCTGACCAGCGTGGTCAGCATCCAGGCGCTGATCTTCCAGGATGGCGGCCTGCTGGCGCTGGGCGCCAACCTGTTCAACATGGCCGTCGTCGGCGTGACCGTCTCGTACTTCGTCTACACCAGCATCCAAAAACTGGCACGCGGCAAATCGTGGGGCGTCTTCGTCGGTGGAGCCGCGGCGGCCTGGCTCTCGATTGTCATCGCATCGCTGGCTGCGGCACTGGAACTGGCGTTCTCCGGCACCACCCCGGCCAATATTTCCGTCCCAGCCATGGGCGGCATCCACATGCTCATCGGCATCGGCGAGGGACTGATAACCGTCGGGGCGCTGGCTTTCCTGTACGCGGCACGGCGCGACCTGTTCCAAATCGGCGAGACGGCGCCCAAAGGTGGCGCGGCGGTCTGGACCTTTGGCCTGGTCATTGCGCTGGCGCTGGCCATTCTCTCTCCGCTGGCTTCCGCTCATCCCGACGGCCTGGAATGGGTGGCCGGGCAGAAGGGCTTCCTGGAGGCGGCGCGTGCCCCTCTCTATAAGGTTATCCCCGATTACGCTTTCCCCGGTATCAACAATAAGGCTTTTGCAACCATCATCGCCGGGATACTCGGCACGCTGCTGGTCTTTGGTGTGGCGCTGGGGGTGGCGTGCTGGCGGCGAAAGAAGGCGTAAGGGCACGATATTCCCTTCGGGAACAATGTATCGTGCCCCAACGAAATAACATATGCACGTACACTTCTTGGATCCCTACCGACCGCGCACCAGCCCGGTCCATGTACTGGACGGGCGCGTAAAATTCGTGCTGACGGTAGCCTTCATCCTAACGGCCTCGCTGACGCCAGTTACCGCCTGGCCGGTCTACATCCTGCTCTTCGCCCTGATGCTCTCGGTCGAGATTCTGTCCGGGCTGGGGGTCGGGTACGTCCTGAAGCGCGCCCTGTTGGCCCTGCCGTTCGTGCTGGCGGCCTTCCCGGTCATTTTCACGAACGGCGAGACGGCGCTCTTTTCTTTATCCATCGGTTCCTGGACACTGATCGCCCACGCCGAGGGACTGGCGCGCTTTGTCAGCGTGCTTTCGGTGCAGGCAGCCATAGTAATGGCTTCGTCCACACCCTTCCCGGAGTTGCTGCAAGCCATGCGGGCGGTGGGCATCCCGCGCCTGCTGGTGGGCATGTTCGGGCTGATGTGGCGCTATCTTTTTGTGCTGGTAGACGAGGCTCTGCGTCTGATGGGCGCCCGGGCAGCGCGGTCGGGTCAATCCACGGAATCTGGCCACAGGTACGGAAGGAGCGTACTCTGGCGGGCGCGCGTTACCGGCGGCATGGCCGGGAACCTGTTCCTGCGGGCCTTCGAACGCAGTGACCGCATCTACGTCGCCATGCTCTCGCGCGGTTACGACGGCGAAGTGCGCCTCCTGCCGCTCCCGCCTATGACCGGCGCGACCTGGGGCGCGCTGGTTGCAGGTCTGGCCTTGCTCGGCCTGCTGCTATCCTTTGGAATCCTGTTCTGGGGTTAACGATATGCACCATTCAATTGAAGTCGAACAACTTTCTTTTTCCTACCCCGACGGTCATCCGGCGCTAGTGGAGGTTTCCCTCCATATTGCCCCCGGCGAGAAGGTGGCCCTGGTGGGCCCAAACGGCGCGGGTAAGTCCACCCTGGTTTTGCACCTGAATGGAATTCTGACCGGTCAGGGACGGGTGACGGTCTGCGGGCTGGAGGTGGGCGAGAAGACCCTCGGCCGCGTGCGCGCCGCCGTGGGTCTGGTGTTCCAGAATCCCGATGACCAGTTGTTCTCGCCGACGGTTTACGAGGACGTGGCCTTCGGCCCGCTCTACCAGGGGCTGGGACCGGACGAAGTGGCAGCACACGTGACCTCGGCCCTGGCCGCCGTTTCGATGCAATCCTACGCCCGGCGCGTTTCGCATCACCTGAGCACGGGCGAGAAGAAACGCATCGCCATCGCCACCGTGCTTTCGATGAACCCCGAAGTACTGGTGCTGGACGAACCCACCGCCGGTCTCGACCCGCGCGCCCGGCGCGGTCTCATTAGCTTATTGCGGGAACTGCCGGTAACCATGCTGGTCGCGAGCCACGATCTGCGCATGGTGAGCGAACTGTTTCCGCGCATGGTTATCATGGACGAGGGCCGCATCGTGACCGACGGCCCGACAGCGAACTTATTGAAAGATGAAAAGTTGCTCGAAGCCCACGGTCTGGAGAAACCCTAGAATCTGCAAATGTAAAGAGAACTGGTTCCTGATAGAAACCAGTTTTCTCTCTTATCTACATCCAAAAACCGACTTAAAAATTTGCAGCAAAACGCCCGGCGTCATTAAGACTACCGGGCGTTTCCAGGCTGTAATCCTGCTGCCTTGCCCCTGTTTTCCTTGGGGGAACTGGAAATCGTCGCGGCCGGATT
>JAPLGV010000293.1 GCA_026389975.1 Chloroflexota bacterium | reverse complement strand
TTTCTATAATATTCCGCTCTCGATGGGTTCGTTTGCCACCGGCGCGAAAGAGCCGAACTGGCAGGCGGGTATCGAGAACAGCCTGTCCACGTTCATGGCGAGCATCGTCATGTCGGATATGCTGTTGGGTGTGGGCTTTTTACATGGCAGCCGCATCTGGTCGTTTGCCGAAATGATGATGGATTGCGAGATCTTCTCTATCATCCGCAAGACAATGCAAGGCATTGTTGTGGACGATGAGACGCTTGCACTCGATACGATTGCAGCGGTGGGCCCGGGCGGGAATTTCCTATCCCAGAAGCACACCCTTAAGCACATGCGCGAACTTTTCCTGCCGCAATTCATGGACCGGCGTCCGTTTAATGAATGGGAGACAAAGAAAGACGACGCACGTGACTGGGCACTGGCGAAAGCGCGTAAGACGCTGGAGACTCACCAGCCCGATCCGCTTGACGAAAGCATCCGCACTGAAATGGCGAAGATCATTTCGTCGCTTGAGAAAAAATGACTGCGATGCAGCCAAAACTCGAGCTCCTGACGTATGACCTGATCGCCCGCATCCTGGATGAGGCTTTCCAGTTGATGCAAAAGCCGGGGATAAAAGTCCAATCTGCTGAAGCGCGTGATTTGCTGATAAAGGCCGGCGCGACGGCTGAAGGGGATGTGGTCAAAATCCCGGAAAAAATCGTTCGCAAGTCGCTGGATACCGTTCCCGCGGAATTCTATCTCTACGACCGGAGCGGGATTCCCAAAGTTCATTATGGCGGCAACTCTGTCCATTTCGACCCCGGTTCATCCGGTGTCCATATCCTCGATCCGGAGACGCTGGAGCTCAGTCTACGGCTGTCGTTTGCAATGAAGTTCCAAAAGCGATTGGCGACCTGTACCGGCTGTACGTTGTCCTGCTGTTTTCGCAGAAGCCGATTGTGACCGGTTCGTTTTCCCTTCAGACCCTCGGTACGATGATTGATATGTTGGCGATTTTCGCCCCTGCGACTGCGCTCGGGGCAGGCGGCGACCGCCAGGCGCTGGCTGAGAAGCCGCAGGCGGTTTTCGATGTATGTCCATCGCCACCGCTCATCTGGAGCGACTTTGGCGCGGGTAATCTCATCGAACTGGCCCGGGCGCGTGTCCCGGCGGAACTTATCTCGATGCCGTTGGCCGGAGCTGCCGCACCGGTAACTTTGCTCGGTTCGATCGTCCAGCATGCTGCCGAGAGTTTGAGCGGGATTGCCATCCATCAGCTTGCCAACCCCGGTGCTCCCATCGTCTGGGGTGGCGCGCCGGCCATCTTTGATATGCGCCGCGGCACCACGCCGATGGGCGCCATCGAAACGGCCATGATTGATGCGGCATACGCGCAAGTCGGCAAGTCGCTCAACCTGCCGACCCATGCCTATCTCGGCGCTTCTGATGCCAAAATCGTGGATGCCCAGGCCGGGCTGGAAAGCGGTGTTACAGCCCTGGTTGGTGCGTTGTCAGGCATTAACATGATTTCCGGGGCGGGGATGCTCGACTTCCTGGCCTGTCAAAGCCCGGAGAAGCTGGTGGTGGATGCCGAAGGGATTGCCATGGCCCAACGTCTACTGGCCGGGATCGAAGTCCGCACCGAGACGCTGGCGACCGCTCTGTTCGAAGGAATCAATTTCAAGGGCGACTTCCTCAAGCAGAAGATCACGCGTGAGTTGTTCTCCAAAGAACAATACCTGCCATCGGCAGTAATTGACCGGGAATCCATCCGCGGCTGGCAGGCGGCCGGCAGTCTCGATACTTTTGCCCGTGCCAAAATACGGACCCGTGAACTGCTCGCTGCTTACGAACGCCCGCGTTACGCTCCGGAGCAAGAACGTGAACTTCGGACGATGGTGGAGAACCTGGCCCGCAAATCCGGCATGGACGCTCTGCCGCGATTGGAATAATCACATACGCCATCAGAACGAATTACAGTTGTTCTGTTGCCGCATTTTTGGTAATATGTAGATGTTGAAAACCCATTTTCTACCAGTGGAAAGATGAATTGGGCGCTGAGGATTTCGGCTGTTTTATGGAACTTGTCCCGGGCGCGATGTTTGCCCTGGGAACCGGGAGCGAGAGTTTTCAGTGCCACCTCCATAACCCGGATTTCGGCCTGGATGAAAGCAGTCTCCCAATCGGCGCGGCGATTTTTGCAGAGACCGCCTTGCGTTATTTGCGAGGCAGCATTAACCACTCGATGAAATAAATCAAGGAGAGATTATGCATACTATTCTGAAATCTTCTAATAAAGAAGTCATCATCGGGATTGACCGTCCCTTTGTGATGATCGGCGAGAAGATCAACCCAACCGGCCGCAAGAAACTGGCTGCCGCACTGTCTGAGGGCAACCTGGACTACGTCCGCCAACTGGCCGAGAGTCAGGTGGCCTGGGGTGCGGACGTGTTGGACATCAACGTCGGCGTACCGGGACTGGACGAGGTGGCGGTTGTCAAAAAACTGGTCGAACTGCTCGCCTCGGTCGTGGACGTGCCGCTTTGCCTGGATTCCGCCAACCCGGCGGTACTG
>JAPLGV010000400.1 GCA_026389975.1 Chloroflexota bacterium | reverse complement strand
TTTGGCCGAGAGTCAAGCCTGTTTACTTAGGAAGATTCAACGCGGCTCCGGGTTGGACATAATGTTGAAAGCTATTTTAGATTGTTAAAGTTCTACCCTTGACAAGACTTAGAACATCTCAGCGGCAGCGGCGGGACTGGCAAGACTCCTTCTCAATTATGGTACATTTCTGGCAAAACGCGCCGGTTTCCGAGCGGCGAAGCCGCTGCCTGCCCCGTTGTTCTTACGGGGTCTGCTGGATGCCGTTGTTTGGTGAGGGCCGCGCTTGATCATTAATGTGGAACCAGGAACTCGCCGAGGACAAAAACGAGAGCATTCAGCCCGACCAGTAGGGCCAGCCAAACAAGCCACGAGCGCTCGTGCTGTCGCGTCACTGCGATCAGGCCGACGATCCCAGCGGCTAATCCACACAGCAGCATGAAAATACCGTAGAAGGGTAATATCGTTACCCGCCACGTTACATCCTCCGGCAAGCGCATGAAAATCGAGCTGTTGATGATCATGAGGATTTCGAACGTGACCGCCAACCCGACCGACCACCAACCGAGCTGTGTGCTGGGACGCCTGGTGATGCGCCGCCACAATGGCTGACTTGGCGGTGGTGCACTCACTGGAAGTCCTGAATCAGTTTCCATCTCACACCTCCTGTATAAAGCATAAGAAAAGAGGATCCATAAGTTCCATTGGATGATATTAGTATACAACTTTAGACAGAGATTATAATTTCGGGAATATTTTCACAAAGATCGCGTTTGGGGCTGCCCAACTAGGTACACTAGGTACTCAGCCGCCATTAGTTCAATGAATCCAATACGCCAGATTCCATATTGCATTGAGGTTCATGAGTAGCGATTCTTATCGGCCTCGAGCTGAGCCGCCCGGCCAGCCAAGGCTAGTATCGGGCGGAAAACAGCACCCGATTAGCCTGGTCGGCTCCAGCGAGTTGTTAGGCTGCTCCGCGATCGCTTCTTGGGCGGCTGGGAGGGGGATCACGTTTCAAGCGTGCTGGCTGATGCCTCGAACACCCTGGGTGCGGCATGCCAGAGAATGCTTTTCGTCAGTTCAACGGGTGGCTGCTATCTGAACCCTCAACGCACTCAGCCTGTCTCTAAGAAGCTTGGCCAGCCCCAAAGCCACACGATAGCCACACGCCGGATCCGCATCACATATATGACGGAAGCCCTCCGCTTCGATCGCAATGTATTCACCGATGTTGTTCGCGACGCAACTTGCTGTCATTCGGTGAGGCTCTACAAGCGCCGACCAGCCGAAAGCATCACCCTTGATCAGCGTATCAGCAACTACAGTTCGGTCGTCACCGAGCCTGTAGATGATGTTGACCTCGCCTGACATGATGAGGCAGAAGTGGGTGGCAGGAGCCCCCTCGACGAACAGCTCATCTCCAGCATTAAACTGCCTGCTGTCGCTGATGTTCGCGATTCGTACCAGGTAGTCATCGCTAAGGCCTGAAAAATGAGGGTAGTATCGTAACAATTGGGTCGAAATCATCTTAGCCTCCTTCGTTCGATCGAACCCAGAGCACTGGCCAGTGACCGGGCGAAGAGATAATGGATACTAACACAACACTACTTCTCCGAGGTCTTTCTCTTTCAGGAGCAGGCTGACGGTTTGCGTTAGCGGCGGCTGGGGGGCGTGGATTCTGCTTGGGAACAGGATTCTGTTCGGGCGTGGAAAATGCTTGAAAAAGCCGCAGAATCCCCACCGTCACCTGCATGCCGTGTTGGGCAGCCTTTGCCTTGTCTTTTGCGGTCTCTTCAGGCCCATCCCCACGGTGTCACACTTGTATAGGCGCGCCAAGTAAAAACAGCAATAGCAGCTATCAGCACGACTGTCAACCACAAGGGGAATGCTACCCACGCTTGCACTCCTAGCATGGCCGACGTCAATACGCAGAACATGCATAATGACGAGAGTTGTTTACGCCGTCCGCGTAAAGTTCGAATTTGTGCCGCATCATCTTCCAGGATTTTTCCACCTGCATCGCGCTTGGTGAAGAGTGCATCAATACGTGGTTGCAGATTGAAAGTCACAACGGACAACAATCCCGCAATCACTAGCAGCAGCAAGAATTTCAAGCCGAGCACTGGAATTGTGACAAGTGATACTAATCCCATCCCGCGCAAGAGAATAAGCGCGAGTCCTGTTACGAGCGCGGTTGCTTGAAAAATGTAACAGGGAAGCACACGGTTTTTAATCGTGTTCTCTAAAAATGTGTCCACGCGGTCACCTAGGGGTGGACCTAGCCGCATACGTTGGTTAACTGCCACCAGAGCATAGAACGGCCATGCCATCAAAACTGCAGTAATCACGTGAATTACTCTGAGAATTGAAATTACGGTGTCCATATTTTACTCCTTCTTATGCGACTTGCCATGATGGATATGATGCGGCCCAACGGTGGGCATCAGACGCGGGGTTGTTGCCCGAAGCGGAGGGTGTGTAGCACCGTCGCCTGCATGCCATTGTCAGCCCGCGCTCTTGCCTTGAGTGTAACTCTCCAATTTATTTCTCAATAGGAACTCCGATAAGTGTGCTCCATTCTGCCCATGAACCATCATACAACCGGGCTTTGGGGTAGCCGAGCAGATAGGTCAAAACAAACCAGGCATGGTTGGATCGCCCGCCAACGATACAGTACGTGATTACTTCCTTATCTGAAGTAACACCGTTGTTGGTATATAAGGTTTGCAGGTCTTCAACCGACTTGAATGTTCCATCTTCCTTGAGCGTCATGTCCCAAGGAATATTGACCGCGCCGGGGATATGACCACCGCGCTGGCTGGCTTCAGCCTGATATTTCCACCAATCCCACAACTGACCATGATATTCTTCTGGCGTGCGCACATCCACCAAAATGCGCTCCGGTTTGCCAATGGAATCGAGAACCCGGTCGCGCAACGCACGAATACTCCAATCAGGTTCTCTCGTAGTGTAGACCGACGGCGTGACAGTCGGTATTTCTGTCGTCAGAGGACGACCTTCAGCAATCCACTTCTCTCGATTTCCATTCATAACACGCACATCGCCATGACCATGGATTTTCAAGAGCCATAAGGCGAACGTTGCGTACCCGTTACGCCGGGCGCCATAAACGAGGATGGTCGTATCGTTTTCGATACCCGAGCGGGCTAGCAACTTCTCCATTCCCCCTTTGTCTGGTAAATCCTTGCGGATGGGGTGTTGGAAATCAGTACTCCAACTCCATCCCACTGCACCGGGGATATGTCCGGAATTGTAATCACTCAGGTCATAGCCTGCTTCGACCACCCGAACTTTGGGTGCAGTGAGGTGCTCGGCGACCCAGTGCGTATCTACAAGGACTTCAGGATGAGCATGACCTGACATACCAACCTCCTATGGGGGGTAAGGCCCAGCACCTGACTTGTTAAGCTCCACAGTGCAGATGAGCGGGCTAACCATGTACTTGGTAAATTAGCTCAATCTACCAGCCTATGGACGGAAATTGCCACAAATGATGTGTTCAGCCGCCGTTTGGGGTCGAATCACTGAAGCAGGGAGCGCAGCCCCCGCCTCATTATTCAGTATACGAGAATTACGACAGATTTGCAATTTTGGGATTTATTTCACAAAAATAATGCTGGAGCCACCCAACGGTGTGGCTGATCGCGTAGCATCGCCGCGCAGTACCCGCCGACATTGTCCCCGCGCAGTACCCGCCGAAGGTCTCCGAAGGAGGCAGGGTGAAGGGGAAGGTCCCCGTAGGGGGCAGGGTGAAGGGAATCTCATAGCACCCCCGCGATGTACCCAAGGGTGAAGGGGGCTGCCTGCCCCGTTGTTTTTACGGGGTCCGCTGGAGCTGGTGTTGGCTGGCTTTATGCGTTAAGCGGCTATTGGTATTTGACGAGGCCGAACTTCACGCTCTAACCGGTCTCCCAAATTATCCATTGCTTTATCTAAATCATAGTCTGTCTGAAGACCGAGCCAGAACTGCGCAGAGACACCAAAATAACGCGCCAAACGCAATGCGGTATCCGCCGTGACGCTACGCGCACCAAGTGTGATTTCATTGATACGGCGAGCATCTACTCCAATCTCAATCGCCAGCCGATTTTGGCTCAATTTCAGCGGCTTGATGAACTCCTCAAGCAAGACTTCTCCTGGATGAACGGGATGCAATTTTTCAACCATAGTTATACCTACCTTTAGTGATAATCCACTATTTCAATATTATAAGCATCGCTCTTTTGCCACTCAAAACAAATGCGCCATTGATCGTTGATGCGAATACTCCATTGACCTACTCTGTCACCGCCGAGTTTTTCCAGCCGGTTGGCGGGTGGAACGCGCAAATCATTGATGGATGTGGCATTGTTAATCATGCGCAATTTTCGCAAAGCGACTTGCTGAATATCATGCGGCAATTTGCGAGAAGGCTGGCGCTGATAAATCTTTTGAGTGAGGTCGTCTTTGAAGGTTTTTATCACGACTTTATTATATAGCGCGACGCGCCATGCGTCAACCACCCAAAAGCCGATTATTTATTACTCAATGTGCGAGGAGCCAGCTAACGGAATGGCTCAGCCGCAGCGGCGGGACTGGCGACTAGCCGAGGCGGCATCCAGCCGCCATTTGCGAAGCACCCCCGCGGGGCGGCTGTTTCGGCGACACGAGTCGCCGAAGACAACTCCTTCTCAATTATGCGCCACTTCTGGCAAAACGCGCCTGCGCGGAGCGGCGGAGCCGCTGTCCGACTGGAGCCGGTGTTAGCCCGCTCCCGTGAGTTTAGATTCGATCATTATCTTGTCTTCCCGTCCGCCGGGGACGCGAACGAAGAGAACATCAACAGGCCCTTTGCCACCGATT
>JAPLGV010000057.1 GCA_026389975.1 Chloroflexota bacterium | reverse complement strand
TTGCCCCGGATAGCGTCTTCAGAATAAAGCTCTTTATCGGCCTGTTCGACAAGTTTTTCGGCAATCCAGGTAACTCCTTTAATGGGTCCCATCAGGGGAAAAGCCAATATGTCGAACAATAAGCCCATTTCACACCTCCAGTCAGTAGGATCCTACACAATCATCATCCCGGCTGCTCATTCATCCCAATGGATGACGAGATTGACGAAGTTATAAGGCGGTACCGGTCCCACGTACTTGAACATCACCCGCTTTTGCATCTCGGCATCCAATTTCCGGATGACCTGGTCAAATTCGGGCTCACGTTGACGATCAAGCAGGAAGGCGGCATTCAAGATCATTTTGTCGGTGATGACCTTGTTTGCCCGGGTCTTGTAGACGAGAGGGCGCAGCTTTTCCAGGATTTTTTCGGAGTCCTCGTCGCGTTTCTTCTCCATGGCGGCTTCGATCAATTCTCCCAGGCGGATGCGTTCGTAAAAAGTCTGCTCGGCCTGGTGGTTTTTCAGGCTGTCCCGCAGGGAACGAATGCTTGCGTTTTGCTCGATGATCTCCTGAAAGATCACTCCTTCGTACCAGAAAGCCTTCACGCCCAGCTCGATGCGGTTTTCCACCTCTTCGAACGAGCTGATCAGCCCGCCGTAGCGCCGTTTGAGCACCTGTTCGAGGACCGCATCGACACTGGGAGCGACCGTGCCAAAGCGGACAGGTAAAATGGTGCACTGCCGCATAACCTCTTCGAGCACGAGGGTGTGCGCCATCATATTGCGGCGGCTTTCTTCGTATTCCTGGATGGGAGTATCGCTGACCACGGCAGAAATGCCCATGTGGTCTATGGTATGGATCTTGTCCCCTCGCTCCCCAATGCCAAGGTTTGTCATTTGGAGCGTTTCCGAGGTAGTCCCGGTTCCTGCACCCCCGAAAAGCACGGGGGCAGGCGGGGGCGGGGTAGTCCCGGTTCCCCGTATAAGCGTCGGGACGATGCCAGCGGGGTAGTCCCGGTTCCCGGACGGGGCACGGGGCGGAGTGTGGATAATGCAGTACAGGTACTTTCCGTAGCGGATTTCTGGTTTGGGCATCTTATCGCTCCGACAATCCCATTTCATATTGCAGGGAATAATCTTTGACCATCAAAGCCTGGCACAGGATTTGAAGCACTGTGTTACTCCAGGCTACCATCTCTGACAGGGGTAGGTTGCCGGCCGAAGGTGCCGAAGGTGCCGAAGGTGCCGAAGGTGCGGACAGCGCAATGTAATGATCGCGTAGATCCATATAGCATTTGACCGCCAGTGGGTCCAGGAATGGAAAAACGCGGGTTTCAAGGATTTGTTCCAGGGCACGCGCCTCGTCGGGCTTGCCGGCCCGGTAGAATGGAGCGATTTCCAACGCCAGGGGTAAGAAGCCATTCAGGTCACCCACCAAGAGCAGCAACCCGGTTTCTTGTTCGGTCAAATCGCCCTGGGCGACTTCCTGTTGAAGATGCTGGGCCAGGGCGGTCCGACCGGCAATACTGGCGCCGGCATTATCCATGTTGCATAGATTGAGGTGAAGGAGGTCCTCGGAGAAACTGCTCTGGATGGTCATTTCGTTCGTCAATATCTCGCGGGGGGCCAGCAAGCTCAGCTTTTCTCCCAGGAGATCCAGCACCCGGGGAATTTTCGACAGCCGGTTTCCCGTTTCCGAGGTAGTCCCGGTTTCTGCACGGGGCGAGGTAGTCCCGGTTTCTGCACGGGGCTGGGGGGTGGTAACTCGTCCATCCAAGACCTGGAAGTGTATCTGGCGCGAAGCCCTGGTAATCTCGTTTTCGGCGAGAGGGTGGGCGTGCTCGTGAGCCATCAAACCACGCATCGCCTGCGCATCCTCCCAATAATGCTGGGTCATCATTTCCCGGCGGTTGACGAAAATGTTGCATGTGGATAGATCAGCCAGGTCGTAGACGTTGACCACCGGCCGTTCGCTCAGGGCGGCGATATCGGCAGTGGAAAGGTTTTGCCTATCGTGGTAGCCCCGGTTCTCGGACGGGGCAAAGGCCAGGCTGGCAGGGCGCGCTCCCTGGCGAAGCTGGCGGAGCAAAGGCTGTAGATCTTCCAAAACAAAGAGGGTGATCCAGCGGTGCGGCCAACCCGTCCTCGGTGTACTCCGTGGTAGTCCCGGTTCCCGAACGGGGCGTGGTAGTCCCGGTTCCCGAACGGGGCGTGGTAGTCCCGGTTCCCGAACGGGGCTCAGGCCAGGCTTATTTCTTCTTCAGACGTAATTCGAGGATGCCATTGTTGTAAGTTTTCTGCAGCGATGCAACCTCCACCACGGCAGGCAAAAGGATCTCTTTGGCGTACTTACGCTCTCCGCTGGTCTCCAACGAGAGCACGTCGTCCTGGATCTCGATGTGGATTTCATCCTCGCCCACACCCGGAAGCTCGGCGGCGATGACAATCTCCTGTGCCTCGTCGAACACGTCCACCAGGGGTTCGCGCACGTCGGCTACTTCGGGACCGGTCTGGGTGGAGCGGATGTTGCCGAAATGTTCGACGTGTGGAACGCCGCCAATTCCGGTGCGGACCGAAAAGCCATAGACGCCGCGTGCCTTGTCTCCCATCCCCTTAACTTTGAATTCGCCCGTGCGATTGGTTTCGCCGCCGGTCTCTTCAGCCGTCTCTACCATGTCAGAGAGCAGATCGAGGAAGTTCCCCAGGCCTTTGAATAGGCCGCCTACTCCCAGGTCGATCGAAATATTCTCTGCTTCCTTTTTTTTGTTTTTCTTAGGTTCAGTCATTTTCTTTTCTCCAAATCCGCCGAATACGAGTTGGCAAACGTTCTTCTTTTGCTTGATGCTGCTCAGTCTCTCTTAACCGCGGCCAGCGGTTATGTCCTGGGCCGGTGCTGGTAGGTATAGAGAGCCGAGTGCGAATATGGTAAGGTGTTCTTATACGACCGATTGAATTGATGCGTTTCATTTTTTTTCTCCGATCCGTTCAATATTCCAGGTTCACTTCTCGATAGTGTCCACTCTGTTTTTCGGTCTCCTCGCCGGATGGTGCAGCCTGGACCCAGTTGCGCTTTGCCGGATTGTGCAGCCTGGGGTTTGGGCGACAACTCTTCAATCATGTGCCACAAAAGATCGACGCGTTTCTGCACCTCTTCGATGCGAGTCTGGGTTTTTTTCTGGTTGGAGAGCCAGATTGTGATTTCCCGTTCCAGGCGAGCTTTTTCGTGTTCCAGGCGGGCCAATTCGCTCATAATTTGTTCGCGGTGTGCCGGCACAGAGCGATGTTTCAGCCCCTGAATGGTAGGGATGTCACGCGAGTTACGAATGTTCGTGGGTTTCATTTTTCATTATCCCTTCAGGCACTATAGGGTGTTCTTCCCGTATGCTATGCATAGTGGTCAATAAGATTCAGCACCATCTTGCGTTGTTGCACCCGTCGATCTCT
>JAPLGV010000369.1:2334-3453 GCA_026389975.1 Chloroflexota bacterium | reverse complement strand
TCGGAGACCATCAAGCGTGCCATTGCGTCGCTTGATTTCCCCGACCCCGAGACCGTGAAGTGGACGGTGCCGGGCTCCGACCGCGGTCTCATCAATATCTTCGGCAGCAAGAAGAAAGACAAGAAGGACGAGGCTTTCGGGTGGGAGACCGCCAAGACGCGGCTGCTGGCCCAGGACGAACTCCGCAACGCCCTCGCCAAGGCGTGCATCAACGGGCCACCTGCATGTTGAGCTTTTCTTCACCCAACCGGTCCCACAGGCATCGGCCCGTTCTTTTCATCCCCTGATCTCCCGCCTCCTTCCCCCGCCAAACGCATAGATCCAACCCGGCTGCCACTTGCATTTCCCTGCAACCATTCAGCCGTGAGCCATCCCCAAACCCATCTTTATCAAGGTGCGTGCAATCTTATTATTTTTTGGAGTAACGAATGCAACCCATTACAGAAAACAATATCACCCAACATACGGCCTCATCCGGCCTGACCGCTAGCGAAGTCCTTACCAAGCGCAAACAGCACGGCGAGAACCGCCTACCGGTCGAGAAGAGCACCCCAGCCTGGGCCATCCTGCTCAGCCAGGTCAAGAGCCCGCTGGTTTACATCATCCTGGTGGCCGCGCTGGTGTCGCTGGCCGCCAAAGAATACGGTGATTTCGCCATCATCTTGGCGGTGGTCGTCATTGACGTGATCCTGGGATTCGTCCAGGAATACCAGGCCCAGAAGACCTACACCGCCCTCAAAGGCCTGCTCAAACCGACCACCACTGTTCTGCGTGACGGCGAACGCTGCGAGGTGGAAATTTGGGAACTGGTGCCGGGCGACCTGGTGTTGCTCAACGCCGGGGAGAAGGTGCCCGGCGACGGCCAGCTGCTTGAGAGCATCAAGCTGGTCGTGGATGAGGCCATTCTGACCGGGGAAAGCGAGCCGATCAACAAGGCCATCGACGAGAAGGCCTTCATGGGCACCACCGTCCTGGCCGGGCGCGGCCTGATGCAGATCCTGCAAACCGGCCCGGCCACCGAACTGGGAAAGATCGCCACCAGCCTGCAGGAGCATGTCGAAGAGGACACGCCTTTGCAGAAGCGCCTGAAGGCCTTCAGCAAGACCCTGACCTGGATCG
>JAPLGV010000369.1:0-2312 GCA_026389975.1 Chloroflexota bacterium | reverse complement strand
TCCTAACAACCGGCCTGCTCATGGGCACCAAGTTCCTCGATATGCTGCGCACCTCCATCATCCTGGCCATTGCGGCGGTGCCCGAGGGCCTGCTCATCGCCGTAACCGTCATCCTGGTGTTGGGCATGCGCAAGATCCTCAAGCGCAACGGCCTGGTCAAGCGCCTGCTGGCGGTCGAGACGCTCGGCTCGGTGACGGTCATCTGTACTGACAAGACCGGTACCCTGACCGAGGGGCGGATGCGCGTCTCCAAAGCCGAGTTCCTCGACCCCGAGCGCGCCCTGCAGACCATGGTACTGTGCAACGACCTGGAGGGTCCGGTGGATATTGCCATATGGGAGCACGCCCGCCAGACCATGAACAGCGATCCCCAGCAGATGGTCGACCAGTCGAAGCGGCTGGAGGAAGAGCTGTTCACCAGCGAAACCAAGTACATGATCACCGCCATCACCGGCAATATGTTCCAAGGCCAAGGCTACAACTTCCTGAAGGGTGCCCCGGAAATCGTCATGGGCATGTGCAAGATCGCCCCCGAGGAGAAGGCCCGTTTTCTGGCGCTGGTGGACCAGTGGGCCGGCGAAGGCCTGCGCATGATCGGCCTGGCCTGCCGCCCGCTCGGTAAGCTGGACGACTATAGCGGTTACACCTGGGTGGGGCTGGTCGGGATGGAAGACCCAGTGCGCGAGGGTGTAGTGGAGGCCATCCGGGTGGCGCAGACAGCCGGTATACAGGTCAAGATGATCACTGGTGATTACCGCCTGACTGCAGAACACATCGCCCGCAGTACCGGCCTGATGCAGTCAGGCGACCAGAGCCTGGAAGGCCCCGAAGTGGCTGCCCTGAGCGCCGAACAACTGCAGGAACGCGTCCGCACCACATCCGTCTTTGCCCGCATCCGCCCGCAGGACAAGCTGCGTATCATCAAGGCGCTGCAGGCGAACGGCGAGATCACCTCCATGATCGGCGACGGCGTCAACGACGCCCCGGCCCTGCAGCGCGCCAACATCGGCGTGGTGGTGGGCAGCGCCACCGACGTGGCCAAGGAGACCGCCGACCTGATCCTGCTCGATAACAACTTCAGCACCATCGTGGCGGCCATCGAGGAAGGGCGCGTCATCTTCCAAAACATCCGCAAGGTGGTGGCTTACACGCTCTCCAACTCGTTTGCGGAGGTGCTGACAATCTTCATTTCCATGATCCTGGGCTGGCCGGCCCCGCTGATCGTGGCCCAGATCCTGTGGATCCACTTGATCTGTGACGGTCCGTCGGACATCGTGCTGGGCTTCGAACCCAAGGAGCATGCTATCATGGACGAAAAGCCAAAATCGCTCAAGGAACCCATCCTGAACCACCTGGGCCTGTCGCTGATCGGCGTGATCAGCATCTCCAGCGCCGCGGCCGTCCTGTTCCTGTTCCACCATCTCTACTCGGCGCACGGCAACGCTGTCGAGGGCCGCAGCATCGTCTTTGCGTCCTTGGCTGTCAACTCGATGGTCTACATCTTCGCTTACCGCAGCATGCGCCTGCCGCTCTTCCGCATGCACAAACTCAGTGCCAACATGCCGCTGGTCTGGGCAGTGCTGGCCGGGCTGGCAATGGCAGTCCTGCCCTTCCTCATCCCGGGCTTGAGGGATCTGCTCGGCCTCGTCCAACTGACCGTTTGGGAATGGCTGGAAGTGGCCGGCATCGCCCTCGGGCTGCTGGCGGTGGTCGAGGTTGGCAAGTGGATCAGCAACAAGATGCATGCCAACGAGTAACAATTTATCGAAATATCTGTACCTTCTCAATAAGTAGGGCAGGATGGGGGGTGTGCGGGCGGCTTTGCCGCCCGCACACCCCCGCCCCCCGGTTTATTGAGATGACACAAATATCTTTATAAGTGGAAAACATTCCATGCGAGAAAAACTGTTTAAACATTCTCTGGATCAACATCACACTGACGACATCAAATACCACCTGTTCCATGACCCTCACCGCCGGGCCTCCGGCCTATCGGATATCATCCTTGGAGGCCAGGATGGGCTGGTCAACGTGCTGGGTGTCATCCTGGGCGTGGCGGCCGCCACCAGCGATCCGCGCATCGTCATGGTTGCCGGGCTGGCAGCCACCTTTGCCGAGTCGGTCTCGATGGGGGCGGTGGCGTATACCTCCACGCTGGCCGACGCCGATTTCTACGAGTCCGAGCGCGCCCGCGAGTTCCGCCACATCACCGAGGTCCCGCACCTGGAGAAGAACGAGGTGCGCGAGATCTATGCAAAGAAGGGTTTCGAAGGCGAGCTTCTGGACCGGATCGTTGAGACAATCACCGCCAA
>JAPLGV010000207.1 GCA_026389975.1 Chloroflexota bacterium | reverse complement strand
TGCGAAAGCCGCAGCTTTCGTGGCAGCATTTTCAGCATAGGTCTGTCCATCTTCGGCCACTTCGAGAGCCATACCCAGATCGGCGGGGGTGAGAAGAGTGAGGCCGAGACCGTCCAGCAGGGCTTTGATCTCGTCAACTTTGCCCTCGTTGTTGGTGGCGATGAGAATGCTGCGCATAGGGTGTTCTCCCTGTATGCTGTGCATAGGGTGTTCTCCCTGTATGCTGTGCATAGTCTATTCCTGGGCATAGGGTGTTCTCCCTGTATGCTGTGCATAGTCTATTCCTGGTTGCGTTTATCTTTTCGGATTTGTTCCAATGCCCAAACGGCGTGTTCACGGATGAGCGGCTCATTGTCTTGAACCGCCCTTTCCAGGGCCGGGAGCGCTGCCGGCTGCCCTGAATTGCCCAGGGCCACGGCAACGTTACGGAGATATCCGCGCCGCTTGCTGCGCAAAACCGGATTATCCTTGAATTTTCGGTTAAACTCCTGCGGCCTGAGCGCCAGTTCAGCGACCAAATCCGGGTTGGGCAGGCCGGGTCGTGCATTGAAAGCGGGATCATGTTCCTGGTTTGCAAACCTGTTCCATGGGCAGACTTGCTGGCATATGTCACAGCCGAAGACCCGGTTGCCCAGTTGCGGACGCAAATCGGGCGGGATTTCGTTTTTGTTTTCAATCGTTAGATATGAGAGACAGCGCCGGGCGTCGAGCGTGCGGTCTGGCAGTATGCAACCAGTGGGACAGGCTGTGATGCAGCGTGTACACCTCCCGCAGCGGTCGGCGCTGAAAGGTACGTCGGGCTCCAGTTCGATTCCGAGCAGGATTTCGGCCAGCAGGAAGTACGATCCGATTTTTGGGTGGATGAGACAGGTATTCTTGCCGATCCAGCCCAGACCAGCGCGCTGGGCCAGGTCCCGTTCCAGTAGTGGACCCGTGTCCGTGTACCAGCAATGCGGCACTGGACTCCCAACCTGTGTCTCGATAAAGGAGGCCAGCGTTTTCAGGCGTTTGGGCAAAACGAGATGGTAATCACGTCCCCAGGCGTAGGCGGCGACGCGTCCAGCCGGACGCGGACCTTTGTTTTGCGCGGCAGATTCCGGGTCCGGGTAGCTCACGGCGAGTACCAGGATGGAACGGCATTCGGACAGAACCAGGCGAGGGTCAGCGCGACGGGGGTCGGCCAGGTAGTCCATGGAACCATGCCGCCCCATGGACAGCCAGTGTTCATAGGCCGGCCAGTGGGGCGGAGATTCAGGCGTGGTGACGCCCGCCAGGGAAAATCCCAGGCGGCGGGCTTCGTTTTTGACTGCCTGGGTGAGGGACACGCAGTTCCTGTTTACTTGACTGTGACAACTACCGTCTGCACCGGACCGAAGTTGTAACCTTTGTCGTTCTGCAGGCTGAAGGAAGCCGCGTA
Organism: Chloroflexota bacterium; assembly: GCA_026389975.1. Classification (GTDB taxonomy): domain Bacteria; phylum Chloroflexota; class Anaerolineae; order Anaerolineales; family Villigracilaceae; genus UBA877. The sequence goes on along the minus strand of JAPLGV010000207.1, from coordinate 15,405 downwards.
GTTGCCAGCTGCGGGGGGGGCTGTCAGTGTGACAGAGATTTCGAGTGTCTCGCCTGGCAGAACGATGGCGGTAAAGTACGAAGGCGGGGTTGTGTTCCAGTTTGTTCCAACTCCGCCCCAGCCGAAGATAAGGCTATAATCTTGGTCCCAGGTGCAGGGGCCGAGATTTTTCACCTGCCATGTTTTGATGAACGGTGCGCCGGCAACGACTTCAGAGCCATCCGGATACGTCACATCAGCGATGCCAATGGCGTTGTCACAGGCGGCAGATTGTGTGCCAGCGGGCATTTGGCTGGGCGTCAGGATGGGTGTTTGCGTCATAGAGGCTTGCAGGGTCGGGCTGACGGCGGGAGTGTTGGTGATGCTTGGAGTTGGGGATGCAGCCAGGGCGGTCTGAGTTTGTGCCACCTTAACGGTCTGCCAGATTTTGGTAATGGCCAGCGATGGGTCATTGGTCGGCGTTCCTCCACCGCAGGCGGCCAGCCCAAACAAGATGAAGACCATCAAGAGCCAGGTGAGTTTGGTAAGACGTGACATTCTTTCCTCCTTACAAGTCCTTTGCTTTCGTGGTAGTCCCGGTTCCAGCGAAGTAGTCCCGGTTCCAGCACGGGGCACGGGGCCAGGGATAGTTCTAACGGTGTTACAAGTATTTTCATTATAACAGAATCAAATTATCGAAAATTATACACCAAGTTGAATCGTCTGTAATGTTATTGATTTCAGTGATAAATTACCCGCCTCAGTGTCGAGACGGGTTATAAGTTGCGTGTAGATTTTAGAGCAAAGAAGATCGGATTATTGTTTTTCATAGGCCGTGCCGTCTGCCGCAGGAGCGTGGACGCCCCCTACGACACCCGCCATGACAATAATGGTCACGATATACGGAGCCATCTGCAGAAATTCAGAGGGAATGGGGGTTTTCAATATCTGCATCTTGACTTGCAGTGAGTCGGCGAAGCCGAAGATCAAAGAAGAACCCAGTGCTCCGATCGGATTCCAGTTGCCGAAGATCATGGCCGCCAGGCCGATGAAACCCTTGCCGGCAGTCATGAGCTTGTCGAAACGTCCAACAGAGCCGATCGTGAAATATGCTCCACCTACCCCTGCAATCAAGCCCCCCAGGATCACATTCACGTAACGCGTCAGGTAGACATTGACGCCCAACGTATCCGCTGCTTTTGGATGTTCGCCCACAGCCCGGGTCCGCAATCCCCAACGAGTGTAGAACAGGAGCACAAAAATGACTGCAACCAGGATGAGCATGAGGTACACAATTAAGTTGTTCTCAAAAATAACCGGTCCCAGGATCGGGATTTTGACAAGTAAAGGGATCGGGATATTGGGGAAAACCCCGGAATTATTGAGCTGCTCGGCGTGTACTTGCATGTAGCGGTTGGAAATGAAACTGGTTGCACCCGTCCCAACGATATTGACGGCCACGCCGCTGATGATCTGGTCGACCTTAAATTTGATACACAGGATTGCGTGGAGGCCCGCCACGATCATTCCAGCCAGCATCCCTGCTATTAGACCTGCGTAAAGGTTATGCATCAGCGTGGCAACCATCACGGATGCCAGGGCTGACACGAGCATGATCCCTTCGATCCCAATATTGATCACCGCGGTGCGTTCGCTGATCACCCCGCATAGGGCTGCCAGGGCAATCGGAGTAGCTCTGACCAGGGAGGTATTCATCATCCCTACCAGATCCATCGAGTTATCCCTGGCCGCCCAGATCAGGAAAGCCGCGACGAAGCAGAAAGCCACCACCCCGGCCAGGATTCCGGTTGAGCGGATGCCGCGTGCCAGCTGCCAGCCTCCCACAAAGAACGCGACAATTGCCAATATATAGATGGCAGGTTGGACGGGCAGGACCAGATCCGGAATGGGAATAACATTTTTGTCACCCTGGGGGGTGAGCCTGAATGTAGTATACAGCCCGGGCTTGTTGTTGAGGCCAAATAAAAGGATGATGGCCAGGCCGGCAACCAATAGCAAAATGCCGGCCGCCAGGCGGTTACGAAGATTGGTTTTCTTTTCGTTTTTTTGGACCAGGTTGGTTGTCATGCAGTCCTCATAATAACAACATCAGTTTTTTTAGTCAACATCTCAATGGTTATTTTCCCCAGCCGCGCGTCAGCACAATCGTTTGCGTGCTGATGGCGCGGATGCGGTAGATCCAGCGGATGATGGCCGGAGCGGCCACGAAGACGATCACCAATCCCTGGATGATCGAAATGATCTCGAGCGGCACACCCGCCAGGGACTGCATGCGGGTCGCGCCGCTGCGCAGTGTGCCCCACAAAAAGGCTGCCAGTACAACACCCAGGGGATGACTCTGACCCAGCAGGGCGATCGCAATCGAATCAAAACCGTAACCGGCTGAAAAGCCCTGCCCCACCCAGTGATCTATACCGAGCACCTGTGAGGTTCCGGCCAGGCCAGCCAGCGCCCCGCTGAGCGTCATGGCGATCACAAAATTACGCACGATGTTCATACCGGCATAGCGGGCTCCGTCCGGGTTCGCTCCGACCGACCGGATTTCAAACCCGATGGTGGTCTTGAATAGGAACCAGTAGACAAAGACGGCCATCGCCAGGGCCAGGATAAAGCCCCAGTTGAAGCGTTGCGGGTCTGGGAAGAAGCGCGGCAGCATGGCCGATTTTTCAATGACGGGGGTCAACGGCCGGTAACCGGTCGCTTTCATCGGGCCGTTCAACAGCCAGTCGCTCAGGCGAAAGGAAATGTAATTCATCATGATGGTGGTGACGACTTCATGTGCACCGGTGAGCCCTTTAAGGAAGCCCGGTATCGCCCCCCAGATGGCGCCTCCAGCCGCTCCGGCCAACAATGCCAGCGGCAAATGGATAAACCAGGGCAGCCCGTGGATGCTATAACCGACAAAGGCCGAGCATAACGCCCCGATGCCAAATTGCCCTTCCGCCCCGATATTGAACAGGCCGCACTTGAAGCCCACCGCCACTGCCAACCCAGCCAGGATGTAAGGAGTAACTGTAGCCAGGCTTTCAGTGAAGGGATAGATTGCCAGCAGGAAAGGTTTGCCATCACCGGTTGCATAATAGCTTTGGATGCCATGGTAGATCTCAGTAAAGCTGCCGATGGATCCTGAGAACAGCGCCCCGTACGCAGTGGCAATTGCCTTCCACGTGGCTGCCAACGCCGCACTTGGGGCATGAAAAAAATTCTGGAACGCCGCGATGACCGCGTCATTGGATACTGCAATCACGATGGCACCGATGATGAAACCGGTGAGTATGGCCAGGGCTGGCACCAGCAATACCTGGAAAAACCTTGGCACTTGCCTGCGTTTCCCTTCGGATTTTGGGGCTTCTTTCTGAGCGGAACCTTCAGGATTGGTTTGGGTCGCTTTTGCGTTCAAGCTGAAATCCTCCTAAAAAACGCGCTCCACTTCGGTTTCTTGTGTAGTGGCTGGAGCTTCCTGAAGTGCTTCTGACGGTTTGACGCCTGCCATGAGCAGACCCAGGAAAGTTTTTTTGACCTTGGCTGCGGGCAAAATATCCACGATCTTGCCCTTGTACATCACGGCAATGCGATCCGAAAGGGCAATGATTTCATCGAGTTCTGGTGAAACCAGGAGTACTGCAGTCCCTTCGTCCCGTTTCTCGATAATGCGGTTATGAATGTATTCGATTGAGCCGACATCCAGGCCGCGCGTTGGCTGTGAAGCGATCAGCAATTTGATCGGCCGCGAGAATTCACGCGCCACGATCACTTTTTGCTGGTTGCCTCCCGACAACGTGGATACCGGTACAAATACGCTGGGAGTACGCACGTCAAATTGATCCACCAGTTTCCCGGCCATTTCGATGATCACCTTTTGTTGTAATGCCAGCCCTTTTGCAAAAGGAGGCTGGTAATATGTGCACAGGACCAGGTTGTCGCGGACGGGGAAAGGAAGGATCAAGCCATGCCGCTGCCGGTCCTCAGGGATATGGGCTACCCCCCTCTCCAGAATATCCCGCGGGGAAGAATGCCGGACTGGTTTGTCCATGATGCTGATTCCTCCGCTGACCACCGGTGCCAGGCCGGTCAGCGCATAAACCAGCTCAGTCTGGCCGTTGCCTTGCACGCCTGCAACGCCCATAACCTCGCCTGCGCGTACATCAAAGGAAGCGCCATTCACTGTTAGATTCTTCCGCTCATCCCGAACGTACAAATCCTTCACACTCAAAACCACAGCCCCGGGCGAGGCGGGTTTCTTCCTAACCACCAGGTTAACTTCCCGTCCCACCATCATGGATGCCAGTTTCTCCTGGGAGGCATCCTTGGCGTTGACTGTGCCGACCACCCGCCCGCTGCGAAGAACTGTAATCGTATCAGCAATTGCCAGAACTTCCTTAAGTTTATGCGTGATAAAAATAACTGATTTCCCATTGGCTACCAGGGAGCGCAGCACTTTGAAGAGTCCTTCCACTTCCTGGGGGGTCAGGACTGCTGTAGGTTCGTCCAAAATCAGGATATCGGCTTGACGATATAAAACTTTGATAATTTCGACGCGTTGCTGGGCGCCGACCGGCAGGTCCCCGATATAGGCTTGCGGATCCACTTCCAGGTCATATTGCTTCGAGATCTCCAGGATACGTTTTGCCACCCTGGCCTTGTCCAGGAAAATTCCGTTGCGGATGGGCTCAACGCCCAGCATAACGTTTTCCGTAGCGGTCATCACCGGGATGAGCATGAAATGCTGGTGGACCATGCCAATCCCCCGTGCGATGGCATCACTGGGATCGTGGATGGAGACTTCCTCCCCATTGATGAATATTTGCCCTTTATCCGGTTTATAGAGTCCATAGAGAATATTCATCAGGGTTGTCTTGCCTGCGCCGTTTTCACCCAGCAGGGCGAGGATTTTCCCCTTTTCTACAGACAGATCAATAGCATCATTCGCCAGGACACCCGGAAAATATTTTGTAATCCCACGCAATTCCAGTACCGGTGGCATGCAATCTTCTCCTGTACAAGACTTTAAAATTGCGATTAAAGAAGGGCCGGGGATTACCCCGGCCCTCTTTTTATTAAAAACTGTTTATGGGGCTTGAAGAACGCCATCAACGGTCACAGCGCCGCTGATGATATCGGCCTTCGCCTGGGCAATCTCATCCTTCAAGGTTTGAGGTACCTGGCTGTCGAAATTATGGAAGGGAGCCAGATCCACACCGCCATCGGCGAGGGTGTAGGTGACCGTCCCGCCGGTGAACTTGCCATCAACAACGTCCTGGATGGTCTTGAAAACAGCCACATCGATCTTCTTCTGGACGCTGCTCAGCTCGACGCTGGCATAATTCGGATCTTGAACGAACCAGTCGGTATCCACGCCGATGATCAGGCACTTGGCGCTGGTCTGGCAGTAAGCGGCAGAGCCCCAACCAACCGGGCCGGCCACCGGCATGATGATATCGGCGCCTTCCTGATCCAGGGATGTGGCGAAAGATTTGCCATCATCGGTGGAGGTGAAGTTGCCGGTGAACAAACCAGTCTGCGTGGCATCGTCCCAGCCCAGCACCACGACAGTGGTGTTGTGCTTCTGGTTGTAGTACTTGACGCCCGCTTGGAAGCCCTTCATGAAGATGGTAACGGTCGGGAGCTGGATGCCACCGAACGTGCCAACTATGCCGGTCTTGGTCATGCCTGCAGCCAGGTAACCAGCCAGGAATGCGGCCTGATCGGTCTGGAAGGCCAGGCCGCGAACATTGGTCAGGTCAGTGGAGGAACCGCAGTCCGTGCCTTCAACAGCACCCGGCCAGCAATCTGGGTAGGTGTAGTCAATGATGGCGAACTTCTGGGTCGGGTTGGCCTTGGCAGCCGTAGCTGTGTCGACGCCCAGCAGGAAGCCGACGGTGATGATCAGGTCCTCCTTCTCGGTCAGCAACTGCTGGAGGTTCTTGGCATAGTCTGACTGCTGGGTGGATTCCAGGTACTTGCCATCAATGCCCAACTGGGCGATGGCGTCCGTGACCCCTTTCCAGCCGAGGGCGTTAAATGACTTGTCATTCACACCGCCCATGTCGGTCACCTCACCGACTTTGATCTTGGGAGCCACAGCAGTTGGTGCAGGTCCGCAGGCAGTGAGTAGTAACACGAGTACTACCAAACCGGCAAAGATATTACTAATTCTCTTCATTACTTTTCTCCTTGTATATAGAAATTATGGGTTTGCATCGAAATATCGGCTAACGGGGTCGTAGTAAACGAGTCTTTTCTGTCCAGTCGCACCTCCTTTTCGGTTGTAAAAATTTTAGATCATTGAATACAATGTATAAATAAGTATACAGTGTCTCCGGGATAAAATCAAGATGAGCTATAGCATATATTTTTTGTTCTCCTTATCATGGGGTTGTGACAGGTACTTTCGTCTGAATCTTGCCTGAGAGCAAAGCTTGAGGCAGCGTAGACATCTGTTGTCTAACATCATCAGGGACAAGCGAAGCAAGTTCATGATATGGAGCAAACCCAATCTGACCAGGATAATTACCCGTCGCGAACGCACCTGTTCTGGTCTGGGCGTTCTTTGCTGCTCGGAGCAAGTCCACAACACCTGGCGCAATCATTTTTAGAACACTGGTCAGCATACGCGGGGCTGCAACGGGCAAGGCATAATACTGATCAATATCTGCACCGATGGCATACGCCCCGCGCGTTACTGCGGCGACGAGTGTGCTGCTTCCGGTGGTGTCACCAACACCGAAGATGATATCTGCCCCGCTATCAACCAGTGAATTGGCAGTGGCTGCACCCCACACTGGATCGGTGAAGGTCTCGTCCAAGCCAACATCGTTATGATATGTGACTGTAGCCTTCACATCCGGGTTGATGTAAAGTGCTCCGGCAATGAACCCATCGCCGTAGCTTTTCATGGGCAGCCATGCGTCACTGCTGCAAACCGCACCAACCTGGCCGGTTTGTGTTATTGATGCTGCCAGTGCCCCCGCCAGGAAGCCAAGTTGGTCCTCTGGGAAAACGAGCCAGACGAGATTCGGCAGATTGTTCTGATTCTCAGACTGGCGCTGGTCTGCGCCAATAAAATAGATGTTTGAATATTGCCCCGCGGCTGCATAAGTAGCAGCGCTCAAATCGTATCCGACCGTCACAATCACATCGTAACCGGCCTCTGCAAAGACACGAATGTTTTCTGCATAGTCCTTGACGTCAATTGTCTCGATGGAGGCTGTCCAATCGGCCACGCCATCAGATTTTGCCTGTTGGATACCTTCCCAGGCAGCTTGGTTGTATGCCCGATCATCGCGTCGACCGACGTCTGTTACTAGCCCAACGCAGAAGACTTCTGGTTGTGCACAGTCGAGGGATACAGATGTGCAACCAGGGGCGACCAGAAGAATGGGAAGCAAAATTGCCATTGCAGCGCGTAATTTCTTCATCAGACAAGCACCTTCGATATTATTTGCATATCGGACTGAGGTCCTGCTCGCCGTTCAATCGGCTTTCTGCGCCTCGCCTCGGCGGACACCCCACATCAGCACCAGCGCGATGACCATGAAGATGGGCGCCACCAGCATAATGTTGTTATAGTTTCCGCTGGTCAACTGGATAATCCAGCCGTTGACGTTCGGCCCGACGATGGCGGAGAACGTCGAGAACAGGTAATACAGGCCGGTATAGGTCCCGATGCGCGCCGCACTGGTCATATCCACCACCATCGGCAGGGAGTTGATATTAACAAAAGACCACGCAACGCCAGCGAACATCAGCAGCACACCCGCCAGCGTCAACATGCGCGCACCGCCCTCCACGAGCGGGATGCCAACCAGCGGTAGTTTTGTGACCGGAGCCAGCAGCGTCGCCGGAGGAAAGATATACAGGCAGATGAAAATCGCGGTCATCATGAGAAGGCCTATGGAAATAGTCACCCGCCGCCCAATTTTACTGGCAAGTATTCCTGACGGGATCGCAAACAGGACGAACAACAGCGGCATAACCGAGAGGAGCGTCGCGCCGTCCGCTTCGTTAATGCCGAGATGATGTTTGGCATACAGTGTGAAAAACGCCTCCACCGCAGCATAACCGATAAACCAGAAGAAGATCGCCAGGAACAGGCGCAGGGCGCTTTTATCGGGGTCGGTCAGTACTTCACGCAAACTGGCGAACATATTGGGTTCTTTTTCAGTTTCTTCGTAGTTTTTTGGCTCCTTGATAAAAAGGAGTACCATCAGCGCGGCCAGGATGACCAGCACCGAACCCATCCAGAAGGGGAAGTTCGGGCTGAGTTTGTAGAGCGTACCACCGGTCTGCAGGGCGATGATAGTACCGATGCCGCCCATAAAGTTGATAATGCCATTGGCCTGCGAGCGTTTGCCAGAGGGGGTAATATCTGGCATGAGCGCCACCACCGGCGTGCGCCAGATGGCCATACTCAAGATGAGCGTGCTGGTACAGGCTACAAACAGAGGCAGGACGGCAGCCATTGGGATGAAGCCAAAGATTACTGCACCGATGGGCGCGCCAATCAGGATGAAGGGCAGACGCCGCCCGATTTTCGTCCGCAGGCGGTCGGACCAGGCCCCGACCGGTGGTTGGATGAACAACGCTGCAATGTTATCCAGCGTCATGAAGAAGCCAATCCAGACCGGCGACAGGTGAAATTTGTCAGCCAGGAAAATCGGCACGAAAGCGTTATACACGCCCCAGATAACGCTGACGCCAAAAAAGCCAAAGCCGAGCAGGAAAATCTTGGCGTAGTTGAACTTCATGAGTTTTCTCCTTCTTCTTGGATTTTTTTGAGAACCTTGCGGTCTGTTTCACTTAGTGGAGCACTTTCCAGCAAATCGAGGCGGCGCTTGAGCGTCCGGCGCAGGGATTGCTCGCGGCGCCACTTTTCGATTTTTGCATGGTCGCCAGAGAGCAGGATTTCGGGCACACCCCAGCCGCGATATTCGGGTGGACGGGTGTAGTGCGGGTATTCGAGCAGACCGGCAGCGTGTGAGTCGTCCATCGCGCCGTCAGGATCACCGAGTACGCCGGGGATGAGACGGGAAATGGCATCGATCAGGATGAGTGCCGGGAGCTCGCCGCCGGTCAGAACGTAATCGCCGATGGAGATTTCGTCCGTGACCAGGTGTTCGCGGATGCGCTCATCCACGCCTTCATAGCGGCCACAGATCAGGGCCAGGCGCGGGTGCTGGACTAATTCCATTGCTATTTTTTGGCTGAAGACGCGTCCCTGGGGGGTGAGCAAAATGACCGGGCAGCAGGCTTCCGGCGTTGCCCTCCCGGTAGGACACCGGGACAGTGTGAGCCTGTCGATATCATCCCCGCAGGGGAAGGGTCCGAGCACGCTTTCGACGGCGGCGAAGACCGGTTCGACTTTCATCACCATTCCACCACCGCCGCCGTACGGTTCGTCGTCAGTGACATGGTGTTTGTCTGCGGCCCAGTCGCGGATGTTGTGAATGCGTACGTCAATCAACCCGCGCTGGCGGGCACGATGCAAAATACTACTATTGAGATAGGGGAGGAAAACTTCTGGGAGTAGCGTGAATACGTCAAACTCCATGTACTTATTCTAAACGCAAGCGGATTGTCTGACAAGAGGCTTGGCGGGGATTGACGCCCATTTGTATAGGATGGTAAGATGATTATATGTATCTGCGAGGTTCGAAATGGAGCATGCGCCCGCGGCGCTCGCGCGTCAATTGGTTCTTGGTTGTTGTGGTGGTGATTCTTATTGCCATTGTCACTTACGTTGATCGGTTCATTTTGCCAACGGCGCAGACCCCGTTCATGGCGACTTTGACGTCCACCCGCGACCCGGAGTCTTACGTCACGGATGCGGAGAACTTGTTTGCTGAAGGGAAATTACTTCAAGCAATTGATACCTATATGGAAGCGATCCGCATCAAACCGGATGACCCGTCAATCTATATTGCCCTGGCGCGCGTCCAGGTTTTTGCCGGGAAGTATGACGAGGCGCTGGTCAATGCCGAAAACTCTTTGCTGCTCAATCCCAACAACTCGATGGCGCAAGCCGTGCGCGCCTGGGCGTTGACTCTGATGGGGGACTATGTTACGGCAGACAATTCTTTGAAGGAAGCTCTGCGACTGGATCCCACCAACGGGTTCATCCAGGCTTACAAGGCTTTCTTGTACGGCAAGATGCACGAAAATAACGCCGGCCCATATGTTGACCCGATCACGGTTGCCATTGAAGCATCTCAAGCCGCTGTTACATTGGCCCCCAACAGCCTGGAAGCGCACTGGGCGCGTGCATATATCCTCCAGATCACCGATAACGGCGAACAAGCCATCCAGGAATATCTGCTTGCCATACAGATTAACCCCAATATTTCGGAAATCCACCTGGAACTTGGTGTGACCTATAAGGGGCTGGGCGTGATTGACTCGGCTCTTCAGCAATACATGCTTGCCAATACTTATAACCCTTCCGATACCCGTCCCTCCCTGTACAGTTCGCGTGCCCTGGCTTCTATTGGCGAATTTGCCAAGGCCGCCCAGTTCGCTGAGAGCGCGGTTGCGAACGGTCCTACCGATCCTTATCTGCGCGGTAACTGGGGGTATATGCTCTTTAAAATTAATGATTGGGTGGGCGCTGATAAGCAGTTTTCACTCGCAATCCATGGCGGTCTGAGTGAAGATGGGCAAACAATAGTGCCTCTGCCCATCAGCGGCGATGCCTGGGTCTCGCGCTATTACTATACCTATGCGATACTCCTTGCGTTGATGGAACGCTGTGGAGATATGCTTTCACTCACCCAGCAGATCATGGCAGCGCTTCCTTCAGATGAATTTGCAGTAGGCAACTCGCAATATGCCATCAGCATATGCGGAGACGGTACGCAGACAGCGCCAACTGCCACCCCCGCCAGCCAGCAATCCCCAACCCCATGAAAGTGAACCGCCGCCGCGCCCTATTTTATCAGCGCCGGACCTCGAACCTGTATCGCCTGTTTGCCCTGGCCTTGTTTATCCTGGCCGGGGTCTGGATTGTTATACGGCTGACTACAGGCGAGATCCGCAACCCCTTCGACCCGACCCCGACTTCTACGCGGACGATCAATTCCTGGGTACTGGAAGGGGAAGCCTCGTTTAACGCCGGTGACTTGCCCGCCGCCATCACTGCTTATCAGGAAGCCACAAGGGTGGATCCGAATAATGCTGAAGCTCTGGCCGAACTGGCGCGCATCCAGGCCTATTCCTCGCGTTTGCTTTCCAATGACACCGACCGCCTGACCCGGCTGACCGAGGCGCAGCAATCTGCAGACCAGGCAAAAGCCCTCGCGCCTGATGATAGCAATGTTCTTGCCATCCGCGCCTTTGTTCTGGACTGGAACGCCGATCCAAATTTGGATGCCTTGCGGACCGGGGGCAAGATGGCCGCCAAACTTATCATTGAAGCCGATCAGGAGGCATTGCGTGCCATCTCGTTGAACAGCCAGAATCCGCTGGCCTTGGCCTTCTATGCAGAAATCCTCATAGACGAGCAGAAATGGACACAGGCCGAGCAGTATATCCAAAGCGCGCTCCAACTTGGCCCGCAGGTGATGGATGTTCATCGGGTTTATGGTTATTATCTTGAATCTATCAAGTATTACCGCCAGGCAATCGAAGAATACCAGCAAGCACTGACGATTAATCCGAATCTGACATTCCTGTATATTTCCATCGGGCACAATTACCGCACACTTGCTAATAACAGTCCCAAGGGGTCCCAGCAGACGGAACTCTACAACCAGGCTTTGGAGAGCTATGCCAAGGCGGTCCGCTTGAATGAACAAAAAAATATCCTCGACCCTTCGCCTTATCTCGCCATTGCCAAAACATATGTCCAGCAGGGCGAATTCTTCGCCGCCGCCCGGAATGCCCAAAAAGCTGTCGCACTGGATCCAACGAACGCCGACCTTTACGGGCAATTAGGCGGTATTTATAAAAGCGGACGTAATTTTGAAACGGCTATCTTCGCTCTGCAATGTGCTGTGGATGGCTGCACACCAGAAGGATCTTGCCTGGCACGCAATGGCTGCCCGGCGGGTGATGAGGGCGTTACTGTCATCCCTCTTCAGCTTTCGCCAAGAAGTGCTATTTATTATCTTGACTATGGCTCTGTGCTGGCGGCTTTTTCTCCTCAGAAGCCCAGTTACTGTGATGCGGCGGTGAGGGTGCTGACGCTACTCATCCAGACCTATAGTACTGACCAGATCATCTTGGGCAATGCTGCAGATGGCCTGTCCATCTGTGCCAACGTACTCGCGGCACAGACACAGACGCCAACGCCGGTTACTACGCCGGCCTCCACGATCATCACCACGCCGATGCCGGGGTACACGCCGCGGCCGTAAGGGTACGTAAAGGGTCCGGTCCGGAGCGGGGGAATATCAGAGTTTTGTTAAACATCACAACGCACTCTTGACGACAATCCAGAAGTCTTGTATGATAACAATTAGCACTCAGCATGCTGGAGTGCTAACTTGGATGTAATCCACTATTTCAGGAGGCATATATGAAACTTAATCTCAAACCTTTGGGAAGTCGTGTGGTGATAGATCCCATCGAACAGGAAGACATCACCAAGGGCGGCATCGCGCTCCCCGAAACGGCCAAAGAAAAACCCCAAGAGGGCAACATTCTGGCAATCGGCCCTGGCGACCGCGACGAAGATGGAAAGCGTATCGCCATGGACGTAGCCGTCGGCGACAAAGTCTTGTACGCCAAGTATTCCGGCACGGAAATCAAAGTGGATGGCAAAAAACTGCTCATCCTGCGCGAGAGTGACATCCTCGCCATCGTTAAGAAGTAATTAATCTGATTGGAGGAATAAATTATGGCTGCAAAACAACTCGTCTTTTCCGAAGACGCTCGCCGTCGGCTTCAGCAAGGTATTGACGTGGTCGCCAATGCTGTTGGCACCACCCTCGGTCCCAAGGGCCGCAACGTAGCCCTTGATCGCAAGTTTGGCTCCCCCACCATCACCCACGACGGCGTGACGGTTGCCAAGGAAATCGAACTGGAAGACCCCTTTGCCAATATGGGCGCGCAGCTTCTTAAGGAAGCCGCCACCAAAACCAATGACATCGCGGGTGATGGTACCACCACCTCCACCGTTCTGGCGCACGCGATCGTCACCGAAGGCTTGAAGAACCTGGCCGCGGGTGCCAACCCGATGCGTCTGAAACTTGGCATCAGCCAGGGCGTGGAAACGGTCGTCGCTGCCCTGCGCAAGATGTCCCAAAAGATCGAGACTAAGGAAGAAATCGCCTCAGTCGCCACCAACTCCGCCGCTGACCCCGAAATCGGCAAACTGATCGCCGACGTGATGGACAAAGTCGGCAAAGACGGCGTCATCACCGTTGAGGAGTCAAAATCCCTGCAATTCGAGACCGAATACGTCGAAGGTATGCAGTTCGACCGCGGTTACATCTCGGCCTACTTCATCACCGACCCAGAACACATGGAAGCGGTGATCCCTGAGCCTTACATCCTTATCTACGACAAGAAAATCTCCGCTGCCCAGGACATCGTCCCGCTGCTGGAAAAACTCGTCCAGATTGGCAAGCGTGACCTGGTCATCATCGCCGAAGATATTGACGGCGAAGCCTTGGCGACCCTCGTGCTGAACAAACTGCGCGGCATGTTGAACGTGCTGGCCGTTAAGGCCCCGGGCTTTGGCGACCGCCGAAAGGCCATGATGCAAGACATCGCTGCCCTGACCGGTGGTCAGGTTATCTCCGAAGAGACCGGCCGCAAGCTCGAAACCACCACCCTGCAAGACCTCGGCAAGGCCGAGAAAGTGGTCACCGACAAAGACAACACCACAATCGTCGGCGGCAAGGGCGACAAAGCCCAGATCAAGGGCCGCATCGAGCAGATCCGCGTCGAGATCGACAAGAGTACCAGCGACTACGACAAAGAGAAACTCCAGGAGCGCCTGGCCAAACTCTCCGGCGGCGTTGCCATCATCCGTGTTGGCGCAGCCACCGAGACCGAACTCAAAGAGAAGAAACACCGCGTCGAAGATGCCCTCTCCGCTACCCGCGCTGCCATTGAAGAAGGCATTGTCCCCGGCGGTGAAATCGTCTTCATCAACGCTGTCGCGGCTCTCGACAAGGTCAAGATAACCGGCGACGATGAAAACATCGGCGTTGTCATTGTCCGCAAGGCGCTTGAAGCCCCCATCCGCAGACTGGCCGAGAACGCCGGTCAAGATGGTGCGGTCATCATCGAGAACGTCCGCCGCCTCGCCAAGGAACAGGGCAACAAACACATCGGCTACAATGTCATCACTGGCGAATACACTGACATGCTTAAGGCTGGTGTGATCGACCCGCTGAAGGTCGTGCGCGGCGCTCTCGAGAACGCCGCCTCCATTGCCGCCATGATCCTGACCACCGAGTGCCTCATCACTGACGTCCCCGAAAAAGAAAAATCCGCCCCAATGATGCCCCCCGGCGGCGGAATGGATTACTAAACCACCGACCCTTGTAAGGGCGACCAGCCGGTCGCCCTTACATTTTTAATTGGTATAATCCTGACCAATGACTCCCCCAACGCTGAAAAAGTTCCTTGCTCCCATAATGTTTTTCTTCGCCCTGGCCCTTGCCGCTTGTGGTCTGGACCTCGAGCCTGCTCCTACTCCTACTCCTACGCCGATTCCAACACCGACCGAGACTCCGGTCCCACTGGCGGTCAGCGTCAACGGAGAAGACATTACTGCTGCTGAATTCGAGGTCGAACTGGCTCGTTATCAGCAGGCCCAAGCCAACCTGGGGAATACCGTCAGCCTGGAGACGGCCACCCAGGCTGTTTTGAACGATATGATTGATACCGTGCTTCTGGCGCAGGGCGCGGCTGCCTACGGTTTGGTCGTGGATGACGCGACGGTGCAGAGTCGGGTTGACGCTCTGGCTGCCCAGGTGGGGGGGCCGGATGCGCTGGCGGCCTGGGAATCTGCCCACGGGTACACCGACGCAGATTTCCGGTCCGCGTTGCGCCGCCAGATCGCCGCCGCCTGGATGCGCGACCAGATTGCCGCGTCTGTCTCCAGCACTGCCGAGCAGGTACACGTTAAACAGATTTTGCTCTATAATGCAGATGATGCGCAACAAGCGCTCGGTTTTTTACAAGCCGGCTGGAATTTCGATGATCTGGCTGCCCGTTATGATCCGGTGACAAAAGGCGAGTTAGGCTGGTTCCCGCGTGGCTATCTTACCGCCCCGGCCATTGAAGATGCGGCTTATGCCCTCCAGCCCGGCCAGTACAGTGCCATTGTCCAGGATGAGACCGGATATCACCTCCTGTATGTTGTGGAACGTGACACCGCCCGCCTGCTTTCGCCGGACGCCCTGTTGACCCTCCAGGAACGCGCTGTGCAAAGCTGGCTGACCCAACGACGGAATG
>JAPLGV010000003.1 GCA_026389975.1 Chloroflexota bacterium | reverse complement strand
GGTGTTCTGTCCCGACGTCCATGTTCTTGCCATGCTCTTGACCCGAAGGGATTTGGGGAGCAGACAGCTGAGCGTACTTGCTGGAGGCCGTTCTGCAGGCCGTAAGCTGCGAAGCTGTCTGCGACTTGCTCTTGAACTGCGGGCTGCGGACGGCGGGTGTTCTGTCCCGACGTCCGATGTACTTGCCCGCCTAGTCTTGAACTGGCGTGCAGTCGGGGTGTCGCTTGTCGATGCGCGCCTTGCGCGCCTGCTCGGCGCGACATTCATATGACACCAAACGCCGCCAAAGACTAAAGAAACTAGTTACTCCCCATTAATGTGCTTGGCGCGCATAGAGTCGTGCATAGGCGCCGTCTTTCTTCAATAATTCTTCATGTGAGCCGATCTCAACGATACGACCGCGTTTCATGACTACGATCCGTTTGGCGTTCCGGATGGTGGACAACCTGTGAGCGACCACAAAAGTGGTGCGATTGTGCATCAGACGTTCCAAAGCTTCTTGAATTAGAGCTTCTGATTCAGTGTCGAGGGCTGAAGTGGCCTCATCCAAAATAAGTACGCGTGGGTTACGGATGAGAGCTCGAGCAATGGACAGACGCTGTTTTTGTCCGCCGGAAAGGCGGGCTCCTTTTTCACCAACCCCGGTATTTAAGCCGTCCGCAAGGTCTTGGACGAACTCCATGGCATTGGCATCGCCTAATGCAGTCTCAACGGTTTTATCGCTCACTGATTTAAGCCCATAGGTAATATTTTCTCTCACGGTGCCATCAAACAGGATGGTTTCTTGAGGAACGACAGACAGGAAACGCCGGTAGGTACGCAGATCGAGGCTGCCCATGTCAACGCCGTCTATCAAGATACGACCCGACGTCGGGCGGATAAAACCGATAACCAGGTTCAGGATGGTTGTCTTCCCCGACCCGGATGCCCCAACCAGGGCAATCGTCTCACCCGCTTCCACGTGCAGCGAAAAGTTGCGAATGGCATCCTCGTCACTGTCTGAATAGCGGAAAAGGACATTTTCGAAAGACAATTCGCCTTTCACGCTAGTGACTTCTTGTTTGCCCTCGTTCTGCTCGAGGTCCGGGGATTCCAATACTTCGCCAATCGAGCGGATCGACTCAAAACCTTTGGAGATTTGCGGCACCATATTTGCCAGGTTCATCACCGAGCTGGTTAGGGAGTTGAAGTAACCGGTCAGGAGAACAATATCGCCGATCGTAATGGGGATAAAACCGCTAAAATGCGCCCAGGAGGTGAATACCAGGCAGCCCATGTTGAACATATTAAAAGTTACCCAGGAAGTTGCGTTGAAGAACGCAGTCGTGTAGTCCAACTCCAAACCAGCCTGTCGGACATTCAAGAAGGTCTGGTCTACCCGTTCAATTTCGTTTTCTTCCAATCCATGCGCACGCGTGATCGGGATGAGGTTGGTCATCTCCAGCACCCGGGCTGACATGCGTTCAAGTTCTATGCGAAAAGCTGAATTCCTTTCCGCTAGAGCACCTCGCAGACTGCGTAGGATGGTTGCGGCAATCGGGACGGACACGACAAAAACAATCAGGAATATCGGAGCGCGTATTGCTGTTGTTATGATGGCGAATGTCATGCTCAGGATCGCTCCCAGGCCTCCATCATAAAGCAGGCGGGTGAGTTGTTCAATCGCTTCGACGTCTCGCATCACCTTGGACTGTAACCTCCCGGGGCTATGGTTCTTGTAATACCCGATGGATAGGTGCTGCAATTGGTGGACAATCGCCGAGCGTAAACGGGTTTCCATGGTGCGTGCTGCCAGGCTGAGCGAACGCACATATAGGTAGTGTGTTGGTATGTTCTGAACCAGCAAGATCGCCAGGATCATGGCATTGAACCATAAGCTGCCCAACGTATTGGGGCCGCCGCGCGATACGATGTCAATGATATTTGCGGTAATCAGTGGCATGACCCATACCGGGCTTTGCTTGATGGCAAAGAATATGGCTGCTACAGTCAGACGGCTTTTCTGACCTGAATATAAATAAAGGAGCGTACGGAAAGGATTTTCCCCCTGGTAACGGCGCTCTAGGGCGTTTTGGGATTCGAGTTGTTTTTTGCTCATGGGTTTTTTCTACAGATATATAGTTGATGAGGATTAATTTCAGACAGGTTCTTGCATCCTTTGTCATTTCAGTTGCAGACGGGAAATGAAATCTTATTCTATTTCATGGTTCCGATACTGTTCCAGATTATTCAGCCCGCAGGAAGCCGTGCCCAGGCCGCGCTGGTCGGCATCCAGGTTCACTTCGTGGTTTACTGCGGACCATGTACTCCTTTTCAAACCCAGCTTATCCAGGCCAGGATCTGATCGGCCGTCACCTCAATCTTGGCTATTCTGGTATAGCTCCGGGCAGTTGACCTTTACACCATCATTTTGCAGCGCCTCTCGAAGAAGGCCGGTTTCCAACGCTCTGGGCGTGGTTTTATGTTGGATGGAAAGGGCCGCGGCAGTGCCGGCGGCCTGGCCCTGCTCCATGCTCGGGACGGTATTGCGGGTGGTCTGGAAGACGACCGGGTCTTTCGAGATCATCCGGCCGGCCAGCAACAAGTTGTCCACCTTCAAAGGAACAATAGATCGGTAAGGGATGCCGAAACAACCCGCATTTTTGATCCAGTGGCCGGGGTCGTCGATGAACGAGACGAAGCCGATGGTGTCTTTGGCATGTACGCCATTCAAGACGTCTGTCCGCGGGATCTCGTACTCGGTCTCGAAGATGCGCGAGAGGCGCACACCGAGGGTCGGGGAATGGGATGAAACGTAGCAGTCTTCACAGCCGGGAACGAACTCCTGGAGGGTGCGGGCATAGGCCTGGCCGCGTTTTCGCAGGATCATCTCGCTACGGGTCAGGTCTGCGGGATCCAGGTTGTTTTCGTATCGGTGGAAATTACAGTTGCAGTAAGTGGCGTCGTTCCGGCAGATGGATGTGCACGCCAACCAGGTGCCGAGACCTTTTTCCTTCAACGTCTCGGCCAGTTTGCCTTTCCAGGTGACGGTCATGCGCACGATCTCGGGTTCGATACCACCTTCTTTTTTGGCCATGGCGATCTGGGTAACCTCCCCATGTTCCTCCGCCCACGGCAGGACTTTTTCCAGATGTAAGTTGGATATTCTGAAGGTCAGCGAATTTGCCCAGGCTTTTTCCCCACTGTAATTCTCGAACGGGACCCCCAACCTGGCTGCGATATCTCCGTCACCGGTGCAGTCGACGATCTGGCTGGCGAGAATCGCTTCCCGCCCCGCCTTGCTTTCAATCATAACGACATGACGGTCTTCTTGTGTCCATGCGTCGGCTGCCAAGACGTGCAATGGCACCTTGGCACCCGCTGCGGTAACCATATCGTAGAGCAGGGTTCGGGTCCGCTCAGGCTCGAGACCGGTAAAAACCGAGTTGAATTTGATGCTCCTTTGAAATTCGATATGTCCCGGGCTGGCCCCCTCCCTGACCGCGCGGTCCACCAATTCCTGTGGAATGCCCTCGACAATTTTTATTTTAGGCGCACCCTTCTCCCGGTGGTATACATTCCAGAAGCTATGGAAGCC
>JAPLGV010000108.1 GCA_026389975.1 Chloroflexota bacterium | reverse complement strand
TTGTCGCGGCCATCCACGGCAGCCTGACCGAGGATCGCCCCCAGTACCAGGCCGGGGTTGCGCGTCCCGGCCACATCCGCGGCGCACTGGCGCATCATCCCGGCAGCGCGGCCGAGCAGGCGTTCCAGGTCAATGCCCATCAGCGCCACCGGGACCAGCCCGAAGTGGGTCAGCGCCGAATAGCGCCCGCCGACGGTCGGATCCGCATGGAAGGTTTTGCGGAAACCGCGCGCATTTGCCAATGCTTCCAGTGTTGTCCCCGGATCGGTGACAGCCACAAAATGACTGCCGTCGTGCCCTGCCCGTTCCCAGAAATAGCTGAACATGGCATTGATCTCAGCCGTCCCACCGGATTTGGATGAGACGACATAAAGAGTCTTTTCGGGTGGGAATGCCCGATCAGCAGCAAGAACCTGAGCCGGATCTGTGGAATCGAGTGTGGAGAAAGCAATTCCCCCCTGTAAAGGTGGAGAGAAGACAAGAGAAAGCACTTCCGGCGCAAGTGATGAGCCGCCCATACCGAGCAGTAAAACATGTGTAAACCCATCGGCGCGGACCTGGGAAACGAAGTCATGCATCTCTTTCAGTCCGGCGCGGGAACTGCGCGGCAGGTCCAGCCAGCCGAGGCGCTTCCCAACTTCCTCCTGGCCAGCCTTGTCAGCGGTCCAAAGAGTCGGGTCGTGGGACCAGAGACGGGTGGGGGCAGCCTCCGCAATCAAACTGGCGACACGCTGCTTAACGGGGGCAGCCAAAGGTCCGAGTGCGCTTACGGCGGCGGAACGCCGCTCGTCAATCGTTTTAAGCATGGCAACGAACGCGTCCGCAAACGACTTCAAGCCCTCGTCTCCCAATTCCACGGTCACTTTTTTCATCGAGATGCCCAGTGACTCCACATCGTCGAGAACTTTGCGCGCCTCATCTAGGTGTTCCATGAGAGTAGGCTCGGCCTTACCATGGTCACGGAAAGCTTCAAGCGTTTGCGGCGGAACGGTGTTGACGGTGGCTGGCCCAATGAGACTATTCACATAAAGCGTATCAGGGTAAGCCGGGTTCTTGGTGCTGGTGGAGGCCCACAGCGGGCGCTGAAGGTGACAGCCGGCGGCCTGGTGACGTGCAAAGCGTTCACCGCCAAATACTTTGCGGAACTCTTCGTAAGCCAGTTTGGTGTAAGCAATGGCGGTCTTGCCGCGCAACGGCGAGCTTTCGGGTAAGAGGCCATCCACCTTCGTGTCCATGCGGGATACGAAGAAGGAAGCGACCGAGGCAACATGGTCAACCGGTAACCCGGCCACGAGACGCGTATCAAGGCCGGCCAGGTAGGCATCCATAACAGCGCGATAGCGATCAATGGAGAAGATCAGCGTCACGTTGATGTTGATCCCTGCCGCAATGGCATCCCGGATGGCAGGCAGACCTTCCGGCGTAGCCGGAATTTTGACCATCAGGTTCGGGCGGGACACCCACTCCCAGAGTTGTTTCGTCTGAGCCAGCGTCCCCTCGGTATTATGAGCCAGCGTCGGGTTGACTTCAAGGGAGACGTAACCGTCCGCCGCTTCTGTCTCCCGGTAAAGCACTGAGAACAGGTCGCAGGCGTCGCGAATATCTTCAATGGCAAGCTGCCAGAAAATCTGCTCGGCATCCCAGCCTGACCAGGCCAGAGGGATTAATGCCGGGTCGTAATCGTTGGTCTTGGCAATCGCGTTGTGAAAGATGGATGGATTGGATGTAACACCCCGGATGTCGCCGCGTGCTATCATGGCAGCCATTTCGCCGTTTTTTCCCTCCGGGGACTTCGCCAGCAGGCGGCGCTGGATATTGTCGTACCATATGGATTGACCGAGGGAATGTAATTTTTGAATGGTTGTGAACATAGTTTTTTTAAATTGGAAGGTTAAAAGGTTGGAAGGTTGAAAAGTCGGGCGGCGCGAAGATTAGACTTCATAAGAAGCGCCATCTTCTCGAATGCGTTGAGATGGATGACCTTCAAGATAAGTGATGAAGCGTGAGATTTGCCGGGATGCTTTCTCGGCCAGCCGAAAAGAATCGTTGAACTGATCTATGGTGACATAGCCGAGGTCGTGAGACACATAGAGTTGGGAACGAAATTCTCCAGCAATAGCTTTCGCAATCCCCAGGTAGCGGATAAATTGTTGCTGCGTTTGACTTTCGAATCCTTCTGCAATATTACTCGTTACGGATATTGCCGCGCGGCGAATCTGGTCTTTCAATCCAAAATCGCGCGCGTACTCCCCCTTTTCTGTCAAAGAATAAATCTTCTTTGATAATTCGCGCGCAGTTTGCCAGGCTTCTATTTCTTCAAAACGAGAGATGGTTGGCATTGAATCTCCTCTGAAATTCTGGATGGGTAGGTTAGCTCTTAAGCTTTCCGACTTTCCAACTTTCTAACCTTCTCAACTCTTCTCGCATGGCGTTCCTGGCCCGAATCGTTGCCCACAAAGCGGGCCGCGAGGAAGGCTGTGACAATTTCTTTTGCCAGTGCGGGACCGATAATGCGCGTCCCGATGCACAACACATTCATATCATCGTGCTCGACACCCTGGTGAGCAGAATAGGTGTCGTGGCAGACACACGCATATACGCCTTGCATTTTGTTGGCGGCGATACTTGCCCCCACTCCCGACCCGCAAAGTAAAATCCCGCGTTCAGCCTGTCCCGACTGGATAAGGCGGCCGAGCTTTTCGGCATAGTCGGGGTAATCTACAGGCTCGGCGCTGTCGGTCCCCAGGTCAAGAACTTTGTGTCCGGCAGCACGCACCGTCTCCAATATGGCCCGTTTCAGTGGAAAACCGGCATGGTCACAGGCAACAGCAATCTTCATCTTGGTTCCTCCGTTCGGATCACCGGATTGATTTTACCATGCAGATTGATTAGAAAATCAGTTGTCATTCCAGGTTAAGTGTGTCATAATTGGCATAATTATCCAATCCGATTTATCATTTCAGGAGGAACCATGGCAACTCCCAGCCCCACTCAACAAATTACTAACGATATCAGCAACCTGCAATCCAAGGTTGGCGACCTGCAAGGAAGTGTCCGCTTGACAAAGGCGCGTGACGCGGTTGAGGATTTTCAGACCACCGTCAACGGCCTTGCCCAGCGGATTGTAACCTTGCGGACACGCGGTTACGCCTTTGAGAAAGATATGGAAAACCAGGCGCAGGCTTTTGTCGAATCGTGGGCGCTCCTGTACCCGAACCTGCAATCGCAAATCAACGTGCAGTCATCAGCACTAGTAAATTCCCTACGCCCCATTGAAATGCAAATGCCACGACTGACCGCGGCTGCCAGCAATCCGGCCGCGGCGCGCGGGCAGCTCGGTTCAATGCAGTCTGCGGTAAAAATGCTGGAGGACAAGGTCTCGGCGACCGAAAAGACCATCGAAGGGATGTACGACCAGTTCAACAACCAGGTCTACCAGTTCACGAAACATTTAAACGAAATCGAATACCTGGTCACGCAACTGGCGGAAGCGACCTTCCAGCTGCTGCCCACCGAGGGCGGGATCGCGGCTATCAAGGCAGTCTGGTGCAAGACCGGCAAAGAACAGAAGGGTGATCCAGAAGGTGTTCTGTACCTGACCGATCAGCGCATCCTCTTCGAGCAGAAAGAAGAGATCGTGACCAAGAAGGTGTTGTTCGTCGTCACCGAGAAACAGAAAGTGCAGAAACTACAGATTGAGTGCCCGGTCACACTGATGGACAAGGTGGATATAAGCAAGCAAGGAATGCTCAAAAACGAGGACCACATCGAGATCCGTTTCGCGAGCGGCGCGCCGGTAGAAGTAGCCCACTTCCACATCTGGCAGGACAACGCCACCTGGCTGCAACTCATCAACCGCGCCAAGAGCAAAGATTTCGACAAGGGCCGCGCCGTGGCAATTGACCAGGCCGCGGTGGACAAGGTTAAGGCCGCGCCGGGCCAGTGCCCGAGCTGCGGCGGGAACATCCTGCAGGTGGTGATGCGCGGCATGGACAGCCTCACGTGTGAGTATTGCGGGTATGTGATCCGGCTGTAATTTGAAGTATTACTGCTTCTTACATTAAAGAGTCCACTGCAAAAAGGTCTTTAACCCAAAGGACACGACGTACACAAAGGATAAGTGATAAAGGCTTTTCCTTCGGTCCCCTACGTGGCTTTTGTGTTTAGATGGTTTTTGCAGTAGAGTCATTAAACTATGAGCTTTCCTGTATCGAAGGGCTCGAAAATAACGGGATTTTAGTTCAGATATTTACGTAGTAGTCCCGGTTCCAGTACGGGACGCAGTACCCTGTAAACGCGAAGGCGGCAGTTCATCATCTGCCGCCTTTTTTGTTGAAATTGGAACATCGTTACGAATAGTTTTCCTTCAATCTGGAAACCGGCAAGACAATTTGTCCCTCCTGTTTATTGCCAACCCAAACCACCTCGCCTGGTCGACTGGCTGCCAGGTATGCGGTGAAGGCTGCCACCAATGCATCCAATTCTTCGGCAGAGTAAATGAATTCCATTGGTAAAACGCCTTTCAATAACCGGTGCCGGGTAATTTCTTCAAAAAACTCCATCGGATCTTTGATGCCCATTTCCTGCTCGTAGAGTACCAACTGCCGCTGCAAACGACCTTCCAGGGTCGGCTTTGGCAGCAGGAGTTGTCCAAGCAGGGCGCAGTAGGCGGCGTGCGGATGCGTCTCCAGCCAAAGGTGGGTAGCGTTTTCAGATGGAAAAGGCTTAAACCCCGTCCCATCCAACTTGCGATAGAAGTCGAAGCCCGTCTGCATCCAGGCCGCACAGGTCTCCGGTCGAGAAGATGTCGGCGAGACGGAGATGCCGCGCTCGCGCAATTCATACTCCGCCAGTCGCATTTCAGCGCCGCGCAAGTGGCCGGGAGTCAGGCTTTGTTCTTCCAGTTTTTTGCGAACCAGCCCTTTGTTCGGGCAGCGCGGCGCGTTGACCGCTACAACAGTCGCCTGCTGGCCACCCAGGAACGCGAGCACTTCTTCAATCTCGCCGGCTGCCAGCGCCACCAACTGGCAGTCTTCATCAAGGGCCGCGTACGTAAATGGGTGGCGTCCGCCGGAAGGGTCAATGCCGATGAAAGTTGTTTTTGAGAAGAGCATAGGATACTGGCAGCCTAGATTATGGTAAACTGACTATACATAGTTTAGAACAAAAAGGGTTTTAGCGCAATATGGATAAGATACTGATTCAAAATCTGCGCGTGCAAGCCATTCTCGGTGTGAATGCTTGGGAGCGCGCGACGCTTCGCGAGGTTGTCGTCAACGTGACGCTGTTTACGGATACGCGTCGCGGCGCCCAGTCCGATGACATCGCCGATTGCGTGGACTATTCGCAGGTGGCAAAAGAAATCCTCGCCCTGGTCGAGGGGACGCGGCGATTCACAGTGGAAGCACTGGCGGAGGATATCGCTCGTTTATGCCTCAGAAGGCCGGGGGTTCAGAAAGTTGCGGTAAAAGTCGAGAAGCCCGGCGCAGTATCAGGCGCAGAGTCCGTTGGGGTGGAAATCGAACGCGGTAACTAGATCTGCAGCGGCGAAGCGCCTCTGCTAATATTATCGAGAAATTCTTGCCGCGTGGCCAGGTTGGCCCGGAATGCCCCGTGCATGGCAGAAGTAGTTAGGCGGGCATTGTGTTTCTGCACGCCGCGCATGCTCATACACAAGTGCAGCGCTTCTACGACGACCGCCACTCCCTGCGGATGTAGCAAGTCGCGGATGAAATCGGCGATCTGACGGGTCATACGCTCCTGGACTTGCAAGCGGCGAGCATACAGGTCCACAATGCGGGGGATTTTGGAAAGGCCGAGTACTTTGCCATCTGGGATATAAGCCACATGCACGCGCCCCATAAAAGGCAGCATGTGATGCTCGCACAGACTATAAAATTCAATATCGCGCACAATGACCATCTCGTCGTATTTGACCTCAAACAAGGCGTCGTTGACCACCATCACCGGGTCCATCTGGTAACCAGAAAGCAATTCGGCATACATGCGAGCAATTCGTTCGGGGGTGCGCTTCAGGCCTTCACGGCCGGGGTCTTCACCGATGGCCTGCAAAATCCGCTGCACAGCGGATTGAACTTCGCTAATATCTATCTTGCTCTTGGCAGCCAGTCCATCGGTGGGGTTATCGTCAAAATCAATATATTCCATAGGTCACTCACAAGATAATTGCCTCGGAAAGTCTTCCGGACCAGGGATAACGGTCGGTGAGATCAGCCGACTTTCGGCTCGATCAGCCCATAAGTGCCATCGCGGCGATGGTAGAGCACGTTGATGGAATTCGTTTCGACATTGAAAAAGATGAAGAAGTTATCATGGCCGAGCAGTTTCATCTGCTCCAGCGCCTCAGCTTCGTTCATCGGGATCAGGTCAAAAGTCTTATGCCGGGCAACAACCTGTTCCTCTTCCCCGCCTGTCTCTGCGGGAACCGGGACAACCTCGGAGGCAGAGCGACCGTCACCGCGACCGTGGAAATGCTTGCCTTTGAAGCGATCCAGTTGGCGCTGCATTTTGTCAATGGAGGTATCGAAGGCTGCGGTGATATCGTCGCTGCGTTCCTCGACGCGTAATAAAGCCCTGTGCCCACGCACGGTAATCTGAGCCACATTACGGTCCTTGGTGCTGCGCGCCGACTTGATATAGCTCAAATCCACTCTGACGTGCTCGATCTCATTCAGGTAGCGATCCAGCTTGGAGGCTTTCTTGGTGACGTAGTCTTTCAAGTGGTCAGCTATTTCCAGGTTCCGTGCATAAACTTCAACTTCGACTGCCATAGGTTCCTCCTGTGAGATTTGGGCTGTGGTACTCAAACGTTGTTCAAACCGTGATGCGGTAAAGCGCGAGCCAGCGACAGTGCATATACAGTCCTAACGCCTGCATCCAATAAAGCGGTAGTACAAGCCGAAAGCGTGGCTCCCGTTGTGGCAACATCGTCCAAGAGTAGGACAGTTGCCCCGGAAACCAACGCCGCGTCCGCCCGAAAAGCACCGGAGACATTCTCCTTGCGCTCAGCAACGGTCAACCCGACCTGAGACCTGGTTTCGCGAGACCGAGCAAGCGCCCGGGGCGCATAACGCCAGTGATTGACCGCCGCCAGCGGCATCGCCACTAATCCAACCTGATTATAGCCGCGTTCCTTCATTCGCTCTTTCCCCAAAGGGACCGGAATAACCAGGTCCACCGTCCAGCCCAGTGTGCCAACATACTCTGCAAAGGGTTGTGCCAGGGCATCGCCAAGAGCCACGTTCCGGCGGTATTTTAGTTTATGCAATGCGTGACGGATAGGGCCTTCAAAAACCAACCAGGAACGCATCATTTCGTAGGGGGGAACAGACTCTTTACAGCTGGGGCATTGACCAGGGCCAGAAAGCGGCAGACCACAGGTCCGACAGACAGGTTCCGGTACGATCTGAACCTGTTGCCGGCAATCCGGACACCAGCGGAATCCTGCCCGATCGCATCCCCCGCAAACTGGTGGAAAAACCCAGTCCAGACTACCCCACAGCCATTGGTATAACCAATATGTCGAAGACACGTCCTGTCAGCCGCCTTACACAAAGTACTTCAACGATCCATACAGCCGTAAACCGGCCGGGGTCAGCAACACGATCATCAAGGCAGGGAAGATAAAGATCCCAATCGGGAAGATCATTTTGATGGGCGCCTTATGGGCTTCTTCTTCGGCATGTTGTCGGCGCTTAATACGCATCTGGTCAGACTGAATACGCAAAACTTTCGCCAGGCTGACGCCCAACATTTCGGATTGAATGACCGCTGCGACAAAACTGGTCATTTCAGCCAAACCAAGTCTATCAGACATATCTCTCAAAGCATCGCGGCGTAATTTGCCCAATTGGATTTCTCGAATGACCCGGCCGAACGCCAAAGATAATTCGTTGTCCCATTTTTCATTGACCTTCGACATGGCCGCGTCAAAACCCAGGCCTGCTTCCACGCAAATGGTCAACAAATCAAGAGCATCCGGCATTGCCTTACGGACCTGCTTTTGCCGACTATTAATCTTGCTCCTGATCCACAAATCCGGGAAGAAGTAACCCAGTATCATAAAAACCAATACAATCACCAACTTGATGGGAAGTGAATAAGTTTTTGAGAAAAGAGAAAGCAGGAATACCAAGCCGCCAAACAATCCGGCTGCCACAAAATGCAAAACCATAAAAGTGGACGCATCCATTCGGCCGGGATTCCCGGCCAATTCCAGCCTTATGCGCGTCTGCTCTACAACCTGTTGAGGAGTAAAGCGGGATGAAATCTCCCCCAGGCGGCGCATGATTGGCATCACTACGCGTTGAGAAAAAGGCTGGGAAAGTTCAATTTCCTCGAGTGACACGGCCTCGCCGCGCTGGCTGTACTCAGCCAGACGTTCGGCCAGAGGATCCTCTTCCTGAGATTTCGATTTTCGGATGCCGGCCACAACCAGCACAATTGCACTGCTGATCACACCAATGATAACCACGACAATAATAATCGTTGTAAGCATGTTACACCTCTATATTAGCGATACGGGTCATCACAAAATATCCGACGGTTATCAACACCCCTGCACTTCCTAAAGCAATCCCGCCGCACAGAATATTGTCCTTATTAAAAAATTCCATCACATAACTGCGGTTCAAGAACCACAAGATGCAAAGAAGGATAATGGGCATTAGCGCAAGTGCTTTGCCAGAATACGTCGCCTGGGCAGTTAAAGCGCGAATATCACCTTTGATACGGACACGCTCACGGATTGTGTAGGAGATAACATCCATGATTTCGGCCAGATTGCCACCAACCTCTCGCTGCACGTTGATGGCAGTTACAAGAAAATCAAGATCCTGGCTCGGGATACGTCGTAGAAGGTTAGCGAGTGCCTTCTCCATGGGAATACCCAGTTGCATTTCCTGCACCACGCGCCTAAACTCATCGCAAATGGGAGCAGGCAGCTCTTTGCTCACAGCTTCCATGGCCTGTAACGTAGAAAAGCCTGCCCGGAGGCCGTTTACCGTTAAGTTTAGCATATCAGGTAATTGATCATTGAAGCGAGTCAAGCGTTTTGATTGTTGGCTTTTAACATACATGCGAGGCAGTAATGCACCAATTCCTCCTCCAATAAAGGCTGACAGAAGAAGTCGTCCGCCGAGTAAAAACGCGATCAACGCTCCGCCCATAATCGCAATAACGTACAGGGCAATATACTCGCCCGGTTTGAACTTCAAATCGGCGCGCGCCAATTCGCGGGAAATACGGTCGCCGAATGATGATTTCTCGACACGTTTATTCACCCAATCGGTCAGCACGCCTTTGGATTCCTTGGTATCTGTCTTTTTATCTTCTTCAAGATACTTGTTTAAGCGATCATCCATCGACGTCTTATCACCGGTTGCCGAAACAACAATCCCAACAACCAGTAGCACCAAGGCAATAACACCGCCGCCAATTAGTATAATATTAATCATTTATCACCGATCCAAAATCGACTCAGCTCCAATCTCTAGTATCTCTGCCTGCTACCAACGCCAAAGATTGAGGGAGGCAAGTGAATACCAGCAGCCTCGATCTTCTCCATGAAATTCGGGCGTAGGCCGGTCGGTCGAATATGGCCGAGAACTTTTCCGTTCTCCAGGCCAGTCTGCTCGAATACAAATAGATCTGTTGTTGTAATAATATCGCCTTCCATGCCACTAACCTCGGTGATAAACGTCACTTTGCGCGACCCATCGCGCATGCGTTCCTCATGGATAATCATGTCAATTGCCGAAGAGACCTGTTCACGGATGGCGCGTACCGGTAATTCCATTCCAGCCATCAAAGTCATTGTTTCGAGACGTGACAGAGTATCACGCGGGGAGTTCGAGTGCAAGGTCGTCATGGAGCCATCATGGCCGGTGTTCATGGCCTGTAACATATCCAGCGCCGCGTCATCGCGGATTTCGCCAACGATGATCCGGTCTGGACGCATACGGAGGGCATTAACAACTAAGTTCCGAATGGTAATTTCACCGCGGCCTTCAATGTTCGGCGGGCGAGACTCAAGGGTGACAACATGCTCCTGGCGAAGCTGAAGTTCCGCCGCATTTTCAATGGTGATGATGCGTTCATCACTTGGTATAAAGCCAGAAAGGATGTTTAGCAAGGTAGTCTTGCCGGAGCCAGTACCACCAGAGATAACAATATTCAATCTCGCCTCAACACAGGCTTTGAGAAACTGTATCGAATCTGGCGTAAGTGTACCAAATTGAACTAACTGCTCAAGGGTAATGGGTATTTTTGAAAATTTGCGGATGGTCAATACCGGGCCGATCAGAGAAATGGGCGGTATAACAGCATTTACACGGGAACCATCCGCCAATCGTGCATCCACGTACGGACTGGATTCGTCAATACGCCGTCCCAATGGAGCAACAATGCGGTCAATGATGCGCATCACGTGGTCATTACTTTCAAATGTTACCGGCACACGATGAATTTTGCCCTTGCGCTCAACATAGATGTTCTTTGCCCCGTTTACCATCACTTCTGTGACTGTCTCGTCTTCAAGGAGAGGTTGCAAGGGGCCAAGGCCCAGGATTTCGGCCGATATTTGTTCGAAAAGGCGAGCACGCTCAGGTCTGGAAAGTACAATATTTTCCTCATTCAGGATTTGCTCAAACAACCCCTGAATCGTCTTGCGAACATCGTCGGTTTTAGTAATATCCATTGATGGATCAAGTTCGGCTAAAAGCCGATTCTGGACCCGCGTCTTCAGGTCAAAGTATGTTCCGGTTTGGGGTGCCGCGCTAGGGGCGCTCACTCTGCGAACCTGCAAAGAGGACAGACGAGATGCATCTCCGCCAGACGCCTGAGGAGTACCAGTTGACTGTTCGGAAGGTTTCCCTTGCCCTTGTTCAATCCGTTTAAGTAAAGACATCAATGCCTCCAAATAACCAATTACCGTTTAGCCATTGTCTCCGACTCTTCCATTCCCCGTTTGATTAGTTTGGCCCGTAATGCTTCAGCAAGTATATATATCCCTCGGGCTGCCGGTTGGGTCTTATTATCGAGCATAAAAGGAACACCCCGGTTAACGGCCGGGATTACTGTGCGTTCATCAAGTGGAATTACAGCCAGCACTTCCTGTTTTAGATTCTCGCCAACTTTTTCCGGAGAAATCGCAATACGTTTGTCGAACTTATTCATCACCAATGCTATTTTTTCAGCCGGGATATTCAAAGTCAGCAGGAGGTCGAGGAACAAACGATCGTTCTTTATCGAAGGGATATCTTGTGTGGCAACCAACACAATAGCATCGGCGATATCCAGTACCGATAAAGTAATATCCGTGAGATATGCACTGCTATCCACAATAACGTACGCATAAAGTTGACGCAAATAGCGCAGTAGTTTTGCGAATTGGTCTGCATTAACTTTTTCAGCATTTTCAGGGCGAGACGGCGATGCCAAGACATGCACACCTGATGCAGCGTTTTTAATCATGACATTATCAACGATTTCAGGATCCAATTCATCAACACGTGGCGCGAGGTCTAAAATCGTATTTTTCCCCTGCTCATTCAAAAAGATGGCTACATCTCCAAATTGAAGGTTTGCATCCACGATAACTACGCGTGTCTCCTCGTTGTGAAGTGCGACTGCAAGGTTCACTGCTATTGTGGTGCATCCTGTCCCACCCTTAGGGCTATAGATCAGGATGATTTTCCCCCGAGTCATCCTGCTAGTTGTCATGGATTGGTTGGAACCACCCTGTGCCGCGATAAATTCCTGGCGGGATTTGGAGCGTTCTTCATGCGCCATCTTGCCAGCCCGACGGATAGCAGCGACGAGTTCATCCGGTATAGGTGGTTTGGTAAGGAAATCACGTGCGCCAACAAGCATTGCCCGGCGCATATAGTTCTGATCCCCTTGAACTGAAAGGATCACAACCTGAACGGCTGGCATCTTCTGTCGGATTGCTTCCGTGGCGGCAATGCCATCCATGTCGGGCATATTGATGTCCATCAGAACAACATCGGGATTGGCTTCCTGAGTTAGTTGGATTGCCTCCCGGCCAGTTCGCGCAGCAGCAACCACCTCAATATCCGCCTCGAACTGTAATAGTTTTCGCAAGTTTTCGCGTGTTTCGGCAACATCATCTACAATTAAGACGCGTATCTTTTCGCCATCAGCCATTAATAATCTCCATCTACCGGTTTGGAGTATTCAAAAAAATCTCTAAGGTACCGACGTCAAGTCGCCAGGTAATTCAGGTTCCAGGAGGTTATCAAGACGTGGTTGCACGGCATAGGGCAACTTCCCCGGCACTGGAATATTGTACTGAGTCAAAAGATATTCCAGCATGGCTGCATCGGTCTGCACAGCCGGATCCGGGTTGTAGGGATTGCGGAGCGTCAGGGTGATTTTCGCGCCACTGTAAATTAGATACACCAGGGTGTTAGCATCATCCGGTGAAACCATCAGCGTAACAATATCCGGGGGCGGAACAGTGACAACACCGGGCGGTTGTTGCCCGGCGGGCGTAGGGGTTGCGGTTACCACTATTCCAGATTCGGACAAGGTCAACTGATCAGAAACTGTTTCGCCTGGGAGCGGGAATTTACCCACGTGCAGCACCTGGACATTTTGCAAGATCATCTGCGTAACCAGGCGCGGGCGCTGACCTTCAGACGGGACAAGGTAAACGGGCTGGTTAAGAGTCTCGTCTAATATCGTACTTCCCACTCTTGACCCTTCACCACCTGATGTTATCTGTGCAGTCAGTTGACTGCCATCAATGGGCATGGTTACATTAGCAGTGAAGTTGGGCAAGACGCTCTGATTCGTAGGATCAACATCTACTAGCAACATGGTCACGATGATATTAACATAATCACCATCGCGGATACCATAAGCCACGGAGGAGAGGCGCGTTATGGGGATGGCCACGGCTGTCAACCCCTGCGGGATAAAAGGAGCCCAGGAGGAGCCGGGCAGGTTGACGTTGCCCGGCATCGCCGAGACTGAAGAATCCATGATCACGACACCCT
>JAPLGV010000439.1 GCA_026389975.1 Chloroflexota bacterium | reverse complement strand
ATCATTGGCGGTTTTGTATTACGAGCGGCTGGAGCCACCCATCCAATCGCCACTTATCGTGAAATTTTCAAAGAAGCCTTCGGTACGTTCGCTGACTGGCGGGCTGGGATTAGCGCATTGCTCAACCACCAGGCTTGTCCGAAAGGATTGCTGTGTTTTGGCCCGCTCTCGGATACATTGGTCAAGGCTTCGCCAATTTTACTTACCACCCTCGCCTGCATCGTGGCATTTCGGATGAAATTGTGGAATATCGGTGCAGACGGCCAGATGTTCTTCGGCGCATGGGCGGCAACGGGTGTCGCTCTTTTTGTTCTGCCTAAGACGACAGACCGGGCGGTCATGCTGGGGGCGATGGCGCTGGCGGGAATCCTGGCAGGTTCCTTGTATGGCGCAATCCCCGGGTTTCTCAAGGCAAAACTCAACATTAATGAAATTATCACTACCTTAATGTTAAATTATGTCGCTTACAAATGGTTGGAATATTTTGTCGTGGTCGGACCCTGGAGCATTGGCGATTTCGAATCCACTGGAAAATTCCCTGTTTCAGCAACCTGGCCGCGCCTTACCGAATACGTCAAGCAATTTCCCATCGCGGCTGGTCTAACGGTGCATCCGGGTATCTTTGTAGGTGTCATCGCAGCAATTCTGTTAGCCTGGATTTTGTATCGCAGTCGTTGGGGTTATCAGATTCGCGTAATCGGCGACAACCCAAAAGCAGCGCGCTATGCTGGAATCAGCGTTGAGCGTAATATCATTCTGGTGATGGCAATTTCCGGTGCATTGGCGGGGTTAGCTGGGATGAATGAGGTTGCGGCACTGCGCACGCTCACAGGTCGCTTTCAGCGCGGATATGGTTTTACCGGCGTGATCGTCGCCTGGCTTGCAAGGTTGAATCCGCTGGCGGCAATATTTGTTGCTTTCCTGTTTGGCGGTCTATTAGTCGGAACTAAACTTATTCAACCTCAGGGCATTGCTTCGATGCTGCAAGGTGTAATCCTTTTCGTCGTCGTTGGTACGGAATTACTATTTCGCTACCGCGTGCGGCTGGAGAAAGTGGAGCAGACTGTCGTTCCTGAGACCGGAGGTGAGCATGACCGCTAGCGACTTAACGACCCTGGCCGTCACCATCCTGTTCGGCGCGCTGGTCAGTGGTACGCCTCTGCTTTTTGCAACCATCGGAGAGATCTTCTCCGAGCGCTCTGGTGTGATGAATCTCGGCATCGAAGGCATGATGCTCGTTGGCGCTATGGGTGGTTTTGCTGTCTGGTTTAATACCGGTAATATGATTGTCGGTTTGATCGCGGGCATGCTGCTCGGTGGCCTCCTTGCTCTGCTCCACGCCTTTATCACGATCACACTGCGCGCGGATCAGGTGGTCAGCGGGCTGGCCGTGACATTCCTCGGCGCTGGTTTTTCAAGTATCCTGGGACAGCCTTACGTGGGTCAGCGCGTGCCACAGCTGATTACACTCCCCATGCCAGGTCTGGAGTACATCCCTGCAGAACAGATGATCCTGGTGGTCATTGGCCTGATCTTCGCTCCGCTGGCTTGGTACTACTTGGATCGCACTCGCCCTGGACTCAACCTGCGCTCTGTGGGTGAATATCCATCCGCTGCGGATTCACTTGGCATCAATGTTTACCGTACACGTTACAGCTACGTTATCTTTGGCGGCATGATGAGCGGTCTGGGTGGTGCAGCGATGAGTCTGATTACCGATCCCGGCTGGTCGGATGGCAAGACGTCGGGTTTAGGGTGGATCGCAGTTGGCTTGGTAATTTTTGCAGCGTGGGACCCATTGCGGGGATTATGGGTTTCCTATTTATTCGGACTGCTCCGCCGCCTGCCACTCGATTTGCAGAACCCCGCTCTGCCGCTGATCTCTACCGCCAACAATCCGTCAGTGGGCCGTTTCATGGACATGCTGCCTTACCTTGCGACGATATTCATTCTGATTCTTGGTTCACGCGAGGCAATGCGCAAACGCCTGGGCTCGCCAGCCGCGTTAGGTACTCCTTACATCCGAGGTGAAAGAGGATTGTAGTCCTAACTCCCTTAAGAATCGCATTGGTTCGGTGGTCATTGCAGATAGCTGAATCCTGTCTGCAACGGCGTCGGGTCAGAAATCTGTCGAAAAGTGCCGCCGTTTCAATTCCAGTTGTTGAAGGAATGATACCGATCTGTGAAACTCTGGCAGAATTTCCTCCGTCCCAACAGTGTAACGGAAGCCTTACAGGCGTTGAACTCCTCCCCGGATCCCGCCTGTATCATCGCGGGCGGAACCGACCTCATGCTGGACCTCCAGCAGGGCCGCCATTCCCCCGTCCATACCCTGGTGGATGTGACCGCCATTCCGGCGCTGACCAGACTCGAGGTTCGGGATGGAGCGCTATTTGTGGGCGCGGCCGTTCCCATCAGCCAGGTAGCCGCATCGCTACTCGTCCGCGAACATGCTGAAGCGTTGGTTGAAGCCTGTAACCTGATCGCGGGACCGCAAGTCCGCAACGTGGCGACTCTCGGAGGCAACGTTGCGCACGCTCTCCCTGCCGCGGATGGGACGATTGCCTTGCTCGCCCTTGATGCGCAAGCCGAAGTCGCAGGTGTTTCAGGGACGCGCCGCATGCCGTTGACTTCGCTCTTCCTTGGCCCGGGCAAATCCGCGATCAATAAAAGCGCAGAACTCATCGTCGGTTTTTATATTCCAACTCACAAGACCCTAAAGGTCTTTGCGAAGCACCCCCGAAGTGAAACGGTGGGGGCAGAGACCTTTAGGGTCTCATCGTGTTTCAAACGCATCATGCGTCCGCAGGGCTTGGCGCTTCCCATCTTGAACTGTGCTGTCTGGCTTGAACGCGAAAAAGACATCGTAAAGGATATTCACATCGCTGTCGGCCCCGGAGGCGCGACTCCCTTCCGCGCCACGGAAGCAGAAAATACCTTGCGCGGTCAACCCCTCAACGAAGAAACTTTTAACCGCACCCTCGAATCCCTGCTTGCCCAGGCTCAATTCCGCACCAGTGCCCGTCGCGCCAGCGCGGACTACCGCAAGCACATCGCCGGTGGATTGTTCAAGGATGTGTTGGATTCCGCGTGGCAAAGAGCAAAATAATATTTGATGTAATATCCGTTGGTTGAGTAGCCCTGAGCGTTCTTTGCTCTCACTAATCAATGGGGGGCAAATAGATGGGGTTCTGCAATGAATCTGTTAAAAGTAAATTTTCCTGATGCAAAGATAGATTTTTGGGCAAGCAAAGGGGAATGAGAATTTCGTTGTAAGTCTTTTGAGGTAATTATTATGAACAATCAAATTTCTCTTACAGTTAACGGACAAACCTACGCCCTCCCTCCCATCCCAGGCGAAACCCTTTCCACCCTCCTCCGCCAAAGACTTCACCTCACAGGCACCAAAATCGGATGTGATGAGGCCGAGTGCGGTGCGTGTACCGTCCTCGTGGATGGTGAGCCGATTATGTCGTGTATCTATCCCGCTGAGCGCGCGGATGGCAAGACCATCGTCACCATCGAGGGGCTTGCCCAGCGCGTCCACGAAGAGATGAAACTGCACCCGTTACAGGAAGCCTTCGTCGAACATGGCGCGGTGCAGTGCGGATTCTGCATCCCTGGGCAGATCATAACCGCGTACGCGTTGCTCAAGCGCAATCCGAATCCAGATAGCGCTGATATTCGTTTTGCGCTTAAGGATACACTCTGTCGTTGTGCGGGGTATCCGTCGATTGAGAATGCGATTCTTGCGGCAGCGGAATCGTTGCGAACGGGTGAGCCTGTTAAGAAGCCACACATCCCTGATTCGATTCATGTCCATAAATCAGTTGGGCATACTCATCTGCGACCCGATGGAATTGAGAAAGTCACAGGCAAAGCCATCTACACTGATGACCTTGTATTCGATGGCATGTTGTATGCCAAAGCACGCCGCGCGATGATTCCGCACGGCTTCTTGAAGAAACTGGATATCTCCAAAGCCAAAGCACTGCCTGGCGTTGTTGCCGTATTAACTGCCGAAGACATCCCTGGCGAACACAATCATGGACTGGTCATTTATGATTGGCCTGTGATGGTCGGCATCGGGGAACGTGTCCGCTACGTGGGGGACGCGATAGCGATTGTAGCGGCGGAAACCCAAGAGATCGCCGATCAGGCGTCGGCCTTGATTGAAGCGGAGTTTGACCTCCAGCCCGTCATCACGAATCCTGTGCAGGCGCGTCAGGAGGGAGTCCCGCAAATACACGAAAAGGGCAATCTGCTCAAGCACATCAAAGTTCGCAAAGGTGACATGGAGGCGGGCTTCGCCGAGGCCGATGTGATTCTCGAACACACCTTCCACACGCCGACCGCTGACCACGCCTTCATCGAACCGGAATGCAGCATTGGTGTGCCTCTACCCAATGGCCGCATGGAAATTTATGTCGGCTCGCAAATTCCGTATCAAGATAGAACGCAGGTGGCGCGCGCGATGGGTTGGCCTGAAGAGCGCGTGCGCATCGTCGGGCAATTGATGGGCGGCGGCTTCGGCGGCAAGGAAGACGTGATGGGACAAATCCACGTCGCCATGCTTGCGAATGCGACCCAGCGCCCTGTGAAATTATTATTTGATCGTCATGAAAGTTTGCTCGTGCATCCCAAGCGACACGCCACGCAAATTCGCGTCAAGATCGGCGCGAGGGAAAACGGCCGCCTCGTCGCGGTGGACACCGAACTGTACGGCGACACGGGAGCGTACGCCTCGCTCGGCGAACACGTGATGACGCGCGCCACCACGCACTCCGCTGGCCCGTACGACATCCCGCACGTGCGCGCCGATTGCTACGCCATGTACACCAACAATCCGCCCGCGGGCGCGTTCCGCGGTTTTGGCGTCACGCAAGCTGCGTTTGCGGTTGAGTCCATGATGGACATGCTCGCCGAAAAATTGAACATCGAACCCGTTGACCTTCGCCGCATGAACGCGCTTCACGTGGGAAGCATCACCAACACGGGACAGAAATTACGCGAGTCGGTCGGCTTGATGGAATGTATTGACAAAGTGGACGCGGAAATACGGAAGCAGAACCCGCTTCCCTTCGCCCCGAGAGTTGATTCCGCTAATCCGAATCTGGTGCGCGCCTGGGGCTTTGCCGCGGCGTACAAGAACACAGGCCTCGGCGGCGGCGCGCCCGATAAATCTGGCGCGGAAGTAGAACTCTATGACGATGGAAAATTCGAAGTGAGAAGTTCCTCCGCCGAAATGGGGCAGGGACTTGTCTCTGTCATGCGCATGATTGTCGCGGAAGAAATGTCTGTTGCACCTGAACAAGTCCGCGTTCTTGTCATGGATACCGACTTGACTCCCAATGGCGGGCCAACAACGGCCTCACGTCAAACGTATGTCACAGGCAACGCCTCTCGTTACGCAGCAAAAACTTTGAGGGACGCCATCACTGCCACGCTCGCTGAAAAATACGATGTGCACCCCGAACAGATTCGCTTTGAAAATGGCATCATCTATGCCAACGGACATTCGGTGACATTCGCCGAAGTAGCCAAAGAAATGAAAGCAATGGGCCAGCAACCGCGCGCCGTGTATGAATACGAAGCACCCAAAACCCAGCCCCTCGGCATGCTTACCGAAGACGGTAAGTATGGCGACATGCACTTCGCCTTCTCCTACGGTGTGCAAGCCACTGAAGTGGAAGTCAACAAACTGACTGGCGAAATCTGCGTTCTGAAAGTTATCTCCGCCAACGACGTGGGCATGGCCGTCAACCCGCTTGGCTTGCAGGGACAAATTGAGGGCGGCGTGATGATGGGCCTCGGCAACTGTCTCACCGAAGAGTTCATCGTCGAGAATGGAAACGTCGTCACAGACCATCTCGCCCGCTACCGCGTCCCTGGCATCATGCTCACGCCTGAGATCACCTCCATCATTGTCGAGCATCCCACCGCCGAAGGTCCATACGGTGCAAAAGGAGTGGGAGAGATATGTAGTATCCCAACCACCCCCGCAATCACAAACGCCATCTACAACGCTGTTGGCGTACGTGTAGATAGCCTGCCGGTCAACCAGGAAAAAATCCTGTGGGCGCTCATAAATACCCCATAGTTTTTTAGCCGTTAAGAAAGGATATAATCAAGTAACGAAGGTGTCTCTAAAAGAAGCTGGAATTTATGCATTTAGCGGTGTTCTGCCGCGTTATGAAAGAGATGCGAATGGATAAATTTAAAGGCTATCGTTGTTCACTCTGCAATACCGAATACCTGCCCGGCCAGGTAACGTATACCTGCCCGCAGGACGGGGGAAACCTGGATGTGGTGCTGGATTACGATGCCATCCGTCAGAAATTCCAACCCGAAGACCTGACTTGCCGCGCCGAGGACTCGCTCTGGCGCTATTTACCGCTTTTACCCGTTCCCGACCCGGGCGGTGAAGGGACCCCCATCCGGGCCGCAGGCTGGACGCCGGTATTCACGCTGACGCGCCTGGCGGAGAAACTCGGTCTCGAGCATCTCTGGCTCAAAGACGAGAGCCGCAACCCGACGGCTTCCTTTAAAGACCGCGCCAGTGCAGTGGTGGTGGCGCGTGCCCGTGAAATCGGTGCGGAAGTGGTCGTTACGGCTTCCACCGGCAATGCCGGGGCGGCCCTGGCCGGTATGTCTGCTGCGATAGGACAGAAAGCAGTTATCTTTGCACCGAAATCCGCACCTCCGGCGAAAGTGGCCCAGCTGCTCGTTTTTGGCGCCAAAGTCATTCTGGTGGACGGCACTTACGACGAGGCTTTCGACCTGACCATCAAAGCCGCGCAGGAATTTGGCTGGTACTGCCGCAATACGGGCTATAACCCGTTCACAGCCGAAGGGAAAAAAACTGCCGCGCTGGAAATCTGGGAATGGTATAACCAAAAAAAGGAATGGATGACGGAACATGGCGAGTCCGTCAGTGACGTTCCGTTGACCGTTTTCGTTTCGGTCGGCGATGGGAACATCATCTCCGGCATGCACAAAGGCTTCAAGGATTTGCTGGCCCTGGGATGGATGGAGAAAATGCCCCGTATTATCGGCGTACAGGCCGAAGGGTCCGCGGCGATTGCGAACGCTTTTCACGCCGGGACGGAAAAGATCATCCCCGTCTCTGCCAAAACGATTGCTGATAGTATCTCCGTTGATCTGCCGCGGGACGGCGGACGGGCGGTACGTGCAGCCCGCGGGACCGGAGGCACGTATATTCAAGTAAGCGATGAGGAAATCCTGCAAGCCATCGCCGCACTCGGCCCGTTGGGAATCTTCGCCGAACCCGCCGGTGCGACGGCCTATGCGGGTCTGGTGCGGGCGGTAGGGCAGGAGATTGTCAAGGCAGGCGACCCGGTACTGGTGCTGAATACTGGCTCCGGGTTGAAGGACGTGCGCGCTGCCATGCAGGCAGTGGCCGCGGCCCCGGTTATCGAACCGACGCTGGAGGCAATCAAACGAATTCTATGAAACAGCAAAATCACCAATGGAGTCTGTCTTTCCGTTACCTGGTTTTCGGAGTCGTATTTATACTCCTGGCCGTGGGGCTCTGGTATACCCGCAGCATTTTGGAACCGTTGATTATTGCGGCGTTTATTGCCTATCTCATCCATCCCGCGGTTAATTTTTTGACCAGGCGTACGCGCCTGTCGCGTCCGGCCGCGGTCAACCTGGTTTATTTCATTACCCTGGCAGTGCTGATTGGCACACCGTCAACGCTCGCCCCCATTTTTTTTGACGAATTTAAACAGGTGATTGCCGACGTACTCAATATTTTTAACCAACTCATTGTCTGGTTGGTGAAACCGCATGTCATCCCCGGTATTCCCATTGATTTTGGGCAATTGGCCAACTGGTTGACCCAGTTTCGCTCCACTTTTCTATCGTCCCTTCCGGACCAGGCACTCCAACTATTGGGGAAGACGTCCGTGGGCGCTCTGTGGCTCCTGGTCATCCTGGCGGCGGTTTATTATTTCCTGGCTGAGTGGCCGCATCTCCGCAATGGCTTTATCGGCTCATTCCCGGATGCTTATCACCCCGAACTCAACGAACTGTACCAGCGAGTGCGCAGTATCTGGATGAACTATTTGCGCGGTCAATTATTGTTGATGGCAATTGTGGGCGTGACTTTTACGATTGCCTGGACGGTTATTGGCATTCC
Organism: Chloroflexota bacterium; assembly: GCA_026389975.1. Classification (GTDB taxonomy): domain Bacteria; phylum Chloroflexota; class Anaerolineae; order Anaerolineales; family Villigracilaceae; genus UBA877. The sequence goes on along the minus strand of JAPLGV010000439.1, from coordinate 1,852 downwards.
TGGAGCGTTGGTGCTGGGCGTTGTCGCCGGTTTCCTGACTTTGATCCCAGACGTTGGCCCATTCCTGGCGGCCGTGCTGGCAATTGGTGTAGCACTGCTCGAAGGTTCGAACTGGAGTTGGATGCCAGCCTCCAGTTTCATCGTTGCATTAATTGCTTTGGCAATCTATCTTATTCTAATTACCATCAAAAATTTTTGGCTGCGGCCATTCATCATGGGCCGCAGTGTCCACATGCACGAAGCGTTGGTTTTAATATCCATTATCCTGGCAACGATCCTGTGGGGCCTTCTGGGTGCCCTGCTCATTGTCCCCGTACTGGCTTCGTTTGTGGTGATCTTTGATTATCTGCGCCGCCGTATTATGGGCATGCCGCCTTTCCCGCCCACGGAACCTTTCGTCCTGGAAACCCCCCCGGTTTCCGGGTCTGAAAAGGTCGAGGCTTTGAAGTCCAGAATTTCAAGAAAGAAGAATGGGTAGTATGCCAATCACATTTTCGATTGTCGCTCCGATTTTTAACGAATTGGACAACCTGCCCGAACTCTATCGTCGTGTGCGGGACGTGATGTCGGCCACGCGCGGGACCTGGGAACTGGTGCTCGTGGACGACGGTTCCACCGACGGCTCGACCGAGCGCATCCTCCAACTGGCGAAGCAGGACAAACACATCCGCCCAGTGATTTTTGCGCGCAACTTTGGCCACCAGGTGGCGATCACGGCCGGCTGGGATTATGCGCGCGGCGAGGCGGTAGTCATTATTGACGCTGATTTGCAGGACCCTCCGGAAGCCATCCCGGATCTGATTGCAAAGTGGCGCGAGGGGTACGAGGTGGTCTATGCGGTGCGTGCCGAACGCGAAGGGGAAACCTGGTTCAAAAAGACGACGGCCGCGCTGTTCTACCGTATCGTCCATCGCATTACCGACGTAAAAATCCCGGTGGATACCGGCGATTTCCGCCTGATGGATCGCAAGGTGGTGGATGTGCTCAAGACGATGCGCGAGAGACATCGCTTCCCGCGCGGCATGTCGGCCTGGGTGGGGTTCCGGCAAATCGGTGTGCCGTATAAGCGCGCCGCACGTCACGCCGGTGTGACCAAATACCCGTTCAAGAATATGCTCAAACTGGCGCTGAATGCCATCACCGGCTTTTCGTATTTCCCACTGCAACTGGCAACCTACTTCGGGTTTATCGCGGCGGGGCTGGCGATCATTGCCATCCCGGTGGTCATCAGCATGCGCCTGGCGGGGCAAGGAGCTTTCCTCGGCCAGGCCACCACGCTGATTGCCGTGCTGTTCCTGGGCGGGGTGCAATTGATCTCCCTGGGCGTGTTGGGCGAATACCTGGGGCGGATTTATGATGAGGTCAAGGGGAGACCGCTGTATATCGTGCGCGAAGGGCCTGAAAAGTAGAATTTCGTCTGCCCGGATCAGCGTATCCGGGCAGATTTTTCGATGAAGGTGAGCATATCATGACCGATTTCGATACCGTCATTAACCGCCGTTCCACAAATAGCATCAAATGGAAACTCTACGGCGAAGACGTCCTGCCGCTGTGGGTGGCGGATATGGATTTCGCCGCGCCCGAACCGGTGCAGGAAGCCCTGCGCCGCGCTGTGGAGCACGGTATTTTCGGATACGAATTCCCCACCAAAGAACTGCGTGAAACTGTCGCCGCCCGGATGGACAAACTCTACGGCTGGCAGGTCTCGCCCGAAATGGTGGTCGCCACACCGGGCGTGATTGCCGGGTTCACCGCCGCCGCACGCACGGTCTGCACGGCGGGGCAGGGGATCCTGGTCCAGCCGCCGGTCTACCCGCCCTTCCTGTCGGTCCATAAAAACGCTGCACTTGTT
>JAPLGV010000467.1 GCA_026389975.1 Chloroflexota bacterium | reverse complement strand
GCACCGCACCTGCGGTGCGCCGCAGGTGCAGGTGTCGCCGCTTTGCGGCTCACACCGTCCCGGTGTCCTTCCGGGAGAATGACAGGGCTACAAGATTAACACACCATGTTCGCCACTCCCGGAAGGGGAATATGCAAAAAAACCGCAGTCCATGTGAACTGCGGTTTTCCTCCTTTTTGGGGCTTGGCGATTTAAGTGGACGAGTTAGTACGAAGAATTGGAATGCGATATCTTCAGATCGTTAACTCGAACGAATTTCGGGACGATGATCGCCGTCGGATTGCGAGCGCCATAGCTTTGGGAGGTATTGTACGGGACGGTTGCCCGCGAGAGCCAGGCCACCTTGTCGCCGAAGATGTCCAGCAGACTCTGAGTGAGCCGTACGTTATACGGGACCGTCACTGAACCATCTTGCTTAAGCAACAGGGCACCGAAGCGCGAACTCCCGGTGATGATACCCTTCGAAGGATTCACAATGTTCATGTAGTGCAGGAAGGGGATGTAGAGAAGTTCCTTTTTGCGCGGCAGGTTGACCAGGTCTTGCAGGGAATTGACATCCTGCCTGTCGCCGCCGCTGAGCACCAGGCTTTTATGCCCAACGGTGTGGCCGGTGGCTTTGGCGCCGAACTCATCGGCATCGTCCTGGGACCAGGTGAATCCCTGTAAGACGCCGTTCTGGAAAATCGGGAATGGCTTGCGGACGATGCCGGTGAAATCGCTCTTGAAGGGGAATGTCTCCAGCCGGTCCGGATCGTCAACGAGAGTAATCTTGTCGGAGAACACCTTTTGGCCGACTTTGTCTTCACCCAGGAACGAAAAACCTCGTTTCAGCGAGCCACCGTTAAAACCGATCCAGTTCATAAAATTAAGCATGTCGGCTGTGGCGGCTGAGCCAAAAACGATATCGTAGCTGCCCAGCGGAATCTGCTGGGGGGCGTCGGTCTGATAATGTTCCACCAGGAAGGCCAGTTCTTGCCGCAGCGCAGACGGATCCAGGTCCGATCTCTTGTGGGCGGATTGTTCGGCGGTCACTTCCCACTTGAGGGTGGTGTGTGCCAGAACGGTCGTCACTTGTGCGTCGGAGGTTCTAAAATACTGGGTATGTTCTGAGCGGGTATTGATCTGGGCGATCGTGTTCGTGCCACAGGAAAAGATGCCGGAAAGCTTGACCGCCTCTGTTTCCAAGCCTGCCGCGGCTGTGTTGAAGAATTGCAGCCGTTCCTCGTTGCTGATGTGCGCCAGTGCGGCGTCATATCCGCTTTCATCGGCGAATGACTCCGCAAATACTGGAACGGTCGGCTGGTAGGTCAGCGGTTGGGCGTGCTGGACCATCTCGGCGGCGATATCAATGCCCTGCTTCATTTGGTCGAGTTTGCCCAGGTCGGTGATGAGTTCGTAACTGGCACGTTTCCTGCTGGAATAGGCGGTGAACTCCAGGCGGATCAAATGTTCGTTGGTATTCAGGGAGATGGACGAGTTGGCGAAACGCATCAGGTAACTGTCTTCTTCGTGGTAGAAAAGCGTAACCTCATAGCCCTTGTCCAGGGCATATTTACGCAAATCCCTTAAGGTTTGCAAGATTCGTTCCTTCACGGCTATTCTCCTATTCTCACGTTATCGAAGCGGCAAACCGGAACTCCGTGCCCCAGCTGCATACTCTGGTTCGGCTGCCCTTTCCCGCAGTTGTCCACATACTTCACCTGCCAGGTGGATTGATCGCCAACCGCGGAAAGTGAGTTCCAGAATTTGACGGTGGCTCCCTTGTAGGTGGGGTTCTTGACTACTTTCGTGATCTTCCCATCCTCCACCAGCCAACCGATCTCGGTACCGAAGTGGAACTGTTCACGGTTCGAGCCAATCGACCAGCTCCGCTCGCTATCCATGACAATGCCTTTTTCAGTATTCCTGACAATATCCTCCAGGCTGCCATCCTGGCCGGGGTCAATGTTAATGTTCGTCATTCGTTCGATAGGCACGCGGTAGAAGGAGGTGGCCCGGTTGGCCCCGCCGCTGCCTTTGAATATCTGACGTTTGGCTTTTGCGTTGGCTTCCTCCACCATTTGCCGGCCGGTAATGGCTCCCACCAGGATGCCTTTATCGATCAGGAGCGTGTTCTGGGCAGGCACCCCGTCGTCGTCATAGCCAAAACTACCCGGTGAATTGGGCAGGGTGGCATCCGCGCGGGCGGTCAGCCTGGGGGAACCATAGCGCAATTTACCAAAGTCGTCGAGGGTCACGAAAGAGCCGCCTGCAAAGGCCAGTTCGTAGCCCAGGATGCGGTCCAGTTCCAGGGCGTGGCCGATGGTTTCATGGGTCTGCAAATACATGATGTTCGGCAAAAGGATGACCGAGCGGTCTTCTTTTGGACACTCGTCGGCTGCCCGGACCTGGTTCATCTCTTTGACAATTCTCTCGGCGTTTTCGCTGAAGAGTTTTTTGTCAATCGTTTCCCATCCACGGCTGTCTCCACTTCTGGGCGGACGGAATGTGCGTTCATAGGTTGCCCCTTGATCATCCAAACCAGATACCTGCATGGTGGAAAAAACTTCGGTGATGAGCTTTTCGATCTGGCTGCCTTCCGAATCCACGAAAACGATCTGCTTGCGCACGAAGGCCAGGTCACAGACCCGCTGGAATACGCCTTCCTGGTTGAGTTGTTCATCCATATCCTTCAGAAAAGCGACTTTATCGGCCAGGGGGACATCAAACGGGTTGATGGCGCAGGGGCTTTCAAATTTTGCCTGGATGGCATCTTTTTCTGCCAGCCGGACGGGGAACGTGACCCGCTCGGCGGCCACCCGGGCATTGTCGAAGGCTTTATCGAACAGGGCTGCCAAATCGCTCAAATCGGAAGATGCAGAAAAACCCCAGGCGCCTTTGTAGAGCACCCGAATTCCTACTCCGCTTTCCCGGGCAGAGGTGGCGCTCTTAAGATTGCCGTTCCACATCAGTAGGTAATTGGCTTCCTCAAATGGATACCAGCGAGTATCCACATAGGTGGCGCCCAAGCCTTTGATGCGTTCGATCTGTTGTTTGATCTTGTCCAGCATTCCATCTCTCCTTTTTCTGATGTTCGGATGAGCAGGTTTTTCGTGAGAGGTTCTTTTTAATGGTTGTGTCATCCAGAGCAATATTATCAGTAGATCACGAGAACGTAGTAACGACTTCAGTCGTTCGGCTGAAAAGCGACTACACCTGCCCTGGCGGACGGTGCCAGGGAAGTCGCTACCGCAAAGGTTTTTCGTGAATTACTGATTATACATTCAAATCATATTTTCTCTGGCGGCAAGGTGCTGGTTTTCCGGGACTTGCCACGGCGATCGGCAAACAGGGGGCGTTGTGCGGGAGCCGAAAACCCACTATCGTGTGGCGGGTTTTCACGGTAAAATTTGCCAGTCAAATGTTATTGACTCTTATTCCCTTTGCGGTATAATACCCGCCGCACGGCCGACTAGCTCAATGGCAGAGCAGTTGCCTCTTAAGCAATTGGTTCGGGGTTCAAGTCCCCGGTCGGTCACCACGAGAGATGGGAGTATCCAAGGGGACGCTCCTATTTTTGTTTGCCGGTACCCGCCCCCAACACCCCAAACCCCGAGTTTGTGAAAACCCTATAGTTTCTGCTTGTATCTAATGTAAAATTTTGCGATTGTTGCTATAATCGAATCACATATGGACTCGGAAACGGCCTTGCCCCGTGTCCCGTGCCCCGTCCGGGAACCGGGACTACCCCGCCCCGTCCG
>JAPLGV010000021.1 GCA_026389975.1 Chloroflexota bacterium | reverse complement strand
GTTCCACTTTTCATCAGGGATATCGGCGAAGGCCGGGGCACGCTTGGAAAGGAAAGGTAAAACTGTCATTTTTCCTCCGGAAAATTGTGAGAGAAACGGGTAAGGGGTAGGAATGCATCAAAAAAAACCGCGGCCCCGTGCCCCGTCCAGGAACCGGGACTACCACGTCCCGTGCAAAAGCCGGGACTACCACGCAGAATCGGGAGTCCGTTCTACTGCGCACGGCGGGTCGTGGTCGGGGCGATAAAATCCAGCATGATACTGGCTGACATATCCCATGCAGGTATTGTAAGAGTAAACAGGAGCGAGGTCAATATAAAATTCATGAGTCAATGGTGAGAAATTGGAGGTTTAAGATACAATGAGTAGCATAAAGAGCGATAAAAAAAGGAAGGCTCTATGGAAAGTATTCCCACCACCATTGTCATTTTCGGCGCTTCCGGCGACCTGACCTGGCGCAAGTTGATCCCGGCGCTCTACAACAGTTTCAAGAAGGGGCGCCTGTCGGAGCGCGTGAACGTGGTCGGGTTTGCGCGCCGTCCCTACACCGATGAAACCTTCCGCGCCGCTCTGCGGGACGGGGTGGCAAAGTTCAGCGCGGAGAGTTTCGACGCCACAGTTTGGGGAAAATTCGCCGGCAGGCTGCACTACTTCCAGGGCAATCTCGATGTCACGGCTGATTTCCCGAAACTGGAAACAACCCTGCAAGCGCTGGAAGGCGGCCCGTCCAACCGGTTATATTATCTTGCCACCGCGCCGGAGCATTACGCCATCGTTGTCGGCGAACTGGGCGCGGCAGGCATGGCAAAACAAGGACCGGGTCCGGATGTGTGGCGGAGGATCGTCATCGAGAAGCCGTTTGGCCGCGACCTGGAGTCTGCCCTGGAACTCAACCGCGCCGTCCACGCTGTCTTCGACGAGAGCCAGGTCTATCGCATTGACCATTATCTCGGCAAAGAGACGGCGCAGAACATCCTTTTCTTCCGTTTCGCCAACACCATTTTCGAACCGGTCTGGAACCGCCGCTACGTCAACAATGTGCAGGTGACCGTGTCAGAGACGGTGGACGTGGGTCACCGCGCTGGTTATTACGACACCGCCGGGGTAATGCGGGATATGTTCCAAAACCACCTGCTGCAACTGCTGGCGCTGGTGGCGATGGAAGCGCCCAGTTCGTTCAGCGCAGATGCGGTCCGCAACGAGAAGGCCAAAGTGTTCGAGAGCATCCGCCCGGTCGCGCTGGCCGACACGGTGCGCGGACAGTATGCCGGTTATCGGGATGCAGTTGGCGTCGCCCCTGATTCGCAGACGCCCACCTTCGCGGCGCTCAAACTTAATATTGATAACTGGCGCTGGCAGGGCGTGCCGTTCTACCTGCGCTCCGGAAAGGCAATGGCGCGCAAGACCTCCGAGATCATCATCGAGTTCCAGCGTCCGCCGCACCTGATGTTCAGACTGCCCGAAGGCCGGGATTTCACCCCTAATATTCTCTCGCTCTGCATCCAGCCCGATGAAGGCATCCATCTGCGCTTCGAAGCCAAACTCCCTGATTCCGATCAGGAGATGCGCTCGGTGGATATGGATTTCCACTATGGTTCCTTATTCACGGGCACCCTGCCAGAGGCTTACGAGCGGCTATTGCTCGAAGCGCTGGCCGGGGACGCCTCGCTCTTCACCCGCAGCGCCTCCTGGAAAATGGTGGACCCGATCCTCCAGGGCTGGGAAGAGCATAACGACCCGCCCCTCACTGTTTATCCGGTTGGCAGTTGGGGGCCCGGCGAAGCGGACCAATTGCTCGCTCGTGACGATCGCCGCTGGCGATTGGGCTGCATAGACGAGAAAGATGGACCTCCTGCCGCCCCGTGATAGAACCGGGAATATAGGAAATTGAAGTCGCACCGGACACGTCGTCTCTGGCCCCGTGCCCTGTGCGATAACCGGGACTGCTTCTCTGGAACCGGGACTGCTTCGCTGGAACCGGGACTACTTCGCTGGAATCGGGACTACCGCCCCGTGCTGGAACCGGGACTACCGCCCCGTGCTGGAACCGGGACTACCGTAAGAACAAACACCTGGCAACTTTTGATGCCAGGTGTTTAGCGATTCCATGGCGCCTTATTGTTTAACCTGGAATCAAGTAGAGGCGGCTCCTTGCGCAGCACCCCTTGCGGGCATCCCGCCGAATGAAGGGCGGGCCGCCTTGTATGATAATAGATAGGCAAAGAGAGATCTGGAGCCTTCGGACTCCGTTATGTTGGAAAATTCGCCCCGCGCCCCGTCCAGGAACCGGGACTATCTCGCTGAAATGGACTTAATTAGAAATTCAAAGAGGTTCAAATACTGCTCGATGCTTCCGGAGGATGCCGAAGTCGGGAGACTTCTGACTCCGTTATGGTGCCGAAGCCGGGCTTTCTTTGGGGGTGCTTCGCGGGAAGCCCGACCCACAATTTTCGGACAGGTTTTTATTCATCTTTTCCTTCTTCATTGCCTGAAGAAGTCTGTTTGGGAGCGCCACCCAGTTTCGGCTGTCTCGGCGCAAAGTCAAGGTATTGCTGGAGCAGAGACGGGGCTTCGGGGTGATCACTATGCAGGGCATGATCATAGTCTCCGGCCGGAACAGGTCGGGGAGATGTGACGGGGCGGCGAATCCCAAAGAGTCCGAAGAATTTGCTCAGAGAGATCAATAAAGAATAGCGGTATTCCTGCATCTTCAATGACTGCCATTCCACGATGGATGCCATTGAGCCCTGGACACGAGCTTTTTCACGCACAATGCGATGGATGGTCTTTGGGTCACGCTGACCGATAGGAGAGAGCAGGAGGGTATTCGCTAAAAGGACCAGCAAGCTGAAAGTAATCAACACCACCCAGCCGCCCTCGGTCCACTTGCCGACAATTTGACCCACGAAGACTATCGCGGCGAGAATGCCAACTCCTCCAGCCGCGCGGGCGCCCCAGACGCGTTTCTGCCCAATGGAAGTCTGCTGGATGTGCTTACGGATGGCAAAGCCCATTACCATAATGGGCATGAACACCCCAACTCCATAAAACGGAACAGCGACCGAGGTCCGGCCCCGCACGAGCAGCATCAGGCCGACAGCAATAATGAAGCCTGCCGTCACCGATCGGGTAAAAGTCCCCTGTGGGTTTCGATAAGCAACAATCTCAGGGATCTCCCCGATGGCAACGTCACGCCAGGCAGTGGCTTGCAGATCCTGCATGGCAGTCATGGAGGCTGCGGCGAGCAATAAGACTGCCAGCACCTGGTAAACCCAGAAGAGGACGATCCCGCCAGGAATCTGGTCGAAGCCGATGAAAGCAAGGTTGCCGACGAGGGTACGGCCCAGCGTACCATCATAGACGTTGAAGCGGATGGCAAATGCGGTGAGCATAAACGTGGTCAGTCCGCCATAGAATAGGAACGAGGTCTGGACGAAACGCCCAATGCCAGATTTCCCGCTGTAGAAATCCCACAGTTTTTTCAGGCGCGGCAGACGTTTCTTGCCCCATTTGACAATCCCGGCATCCTCGTGGATAACAAACTGGATTCCGTTGGACATCGCTTCAAGGCCACTCAGGGCAACCATGCCTTTCATCGAAGCAGTCAGCAAATGGTAAAGCGCTTGCCAGATGCTGGCGGTCTGAACAATGGGTTCCACAGCTGCCGTAGCCGGGATACCCTTAAGGTTGGCAACCAGCAGGCCGATGAACAAGACAATGGTGAGCAGGACAAAAATGCCCAGCATCATGAAGACAATGCGCGCAGATTCGCCGCGTCCGCGGATAGTCAACCAGTACGTGATACCGGCCAGGATGGCGCCTATCAGGAAGTGCAGCCACCAGTATTTCCCATACAGGTTCAAAATTGAAAGCAACTGGTCGCCACCGGAGAGCGCCGAGACCACAATGGTCAGGATGTAATCCTGAATGAGTACGACTGCCACTACCAGACTCAGTCCGGGTGTCAGGTAACGCATGGAGGCCGTGTACGCACCACCGCCCTCGTTGAAGGTACCGAGCGAGTAAATGTACAGCATGCCGAACGAAATATTAGCGATGGCGATAATTGCCGCGGCGATGTAGCCCCAGTGTTCCAACCCATAGGGGTGCAAGGCGTTTAACATTTCACCGGTAGCGTAAAAATACGATGTAAAGTAGTCCACTCCAAACAGGGCAATGGCGGCCAACAGGCCGATCTGGCCTGCGCCGTGTATGTGGGCATCTTCCTTGTTCTCGACCGGTGAGATGCGAAATGCAATAAAGACGATCACGATGAGCAATGCAATGGAAAAAATCATACTTTACCTTTTACTTCTTCTTGCATAAATCTATGAACTTTCCTGTATCGAAGGGCTCGAAAATAACGGGATTCTGGTTCAGATATTTACGCAGTACTCTGTAGTTGACAATCCCGGTCAGATGGCCGTGTTACAGGCCGGTGACAGAGGTTCAATTTGCCTTGAGACGATACCCAACGCCCGCCTCTGTTACGATATAGCGCGGTCGGGCTGGATCAGCTTCAATTTTTCGACGCAAGTTGCTGATGTTCACACGTAACAGATGCGCATCCGCTTCGTAACTGGTGCCCCATACCGCATGGACAAGTTGCTGATGGGTAAGCACT
>JAPLGV010000506.1 GCA_026389975.1 Chloroflexota bacterium | reverse complement strand
TCCACCGGTTGGCGGGTGATTTCAAAAGGAGCGGGAGTTGGATCATTCAGGAAATCAGGCGTATATGCGGCAATCGTCGGAAGCACCTTCCTAATTTGGAAGAAACCATAGCCCACAACACTGAGAATGACAATTAGGCAGCAACACATTACCAGCACAATACCTACAACGATGAGAATGGTGGGAGAAGATTTTTTCATTTTTCCTCGGTTTTCTTGAATTGATTATGAATGGCTGGATTCTACTATGAGTTGGGGAAATTTGGCGGAAAGTGCGGCGGAACCGGGTTAGAGTTGACTTGCAAGGCGTTTTCGTCTATAGTACGAAGCATGTCAAAACGTCAAGTTTATCTGCTCTCCCCCAAAGAACTCAGCCCCGAAACCATCGCGGTTGCCTTCGCAAAGACTTCACGCTCGCCCGAGTCCTTCCGGGAAATTGCCGCCGAACTGAACGAGGAATCCAGCGCAAAATTTCATGAGCGCTGGGTGGTCGGTTACGGCCACGCCTCGGTAGCCGAACACGCCGTCCTGCACATTGCCATCGAGAACGTTTCGCGGCTGGCGGTGGAGTGCATCGAGTCCAACCGGCTGGCATCTTATACTGAAAAATCGACCCGCTACCAAAAGTGGGATGCAGACAGCTTTATCATCCCGTCCGAACTGGATGACCATCCGCTGCGAGATACGTTTATCCGGACCTGCAAATTGCTCTTTGGTGCCTACGCCCAATCGCTCTCGCCTGTCCGTGCAACGGTGGAGGGTCAGAATCCGCGTCGGGAAAATGAGTCAGACGAGGCTTACAACCGTCGCATCCGCTCGCAGTATGTCGATTCGTGCCGGTTCCTGCTCCCGGCGGCATCCCTTGCCAACCTGGGCATGACCGTCAACGCACGCGTGCTGGAACATGCCATTAGCAAAATGCTCTCGCATCCGCTGGCAGAGGTAAGGGAAATCGGCGAGGAGGTCAAAGGCGCGGCCCTGGCAGAGATACCAACTCTGGTGAAGTATGCCACTCCCCTGCCCTATTTGACCGAGATCAGTGCTGCGTTTTACCACATAGCACACGGAGAAAACAAAGAAAAAAATAAAAAAAACTCTGTGGTGAAACCCGAGTGGTGTCAATTGATTGACTTTGATCCCGACGGCGAGACGAAAGTCCTGGCGGCGGCATTATACCGTTTTGGGGAAATGCCCTATACCCGAGCGCTGGAGACGGTGCGTTCCGCCCCTGAGTCTGAGCGCGATAGACTGGCCGAGTCCCTGCTTGGTCACCTGGGCGAGCATGATACGCCTTTGCGCGAACTGGAATACACAACTTACACTTTTGATCTCATCCTTGACCAGGGCGGATATGCGGAATTCAAACGTCACCGCATGATGACGCAGACGCCGCAAAGGCTGACCACCAGGCTCGGGGTTGCGCTCCCGCGTCAGATTGTGGAGGCTGGATTCGAAGTCCCATACCGCTCCGCCATGGAAACGGCGGCGGAGGCGTATGAAAAACTGGCTGACTGGAATCCGCACGTCGCCAGTTACGTTGTTCCCAACGGGTTTAACCGCCGCGTCCTGTTCACGATGCACGAAGTCCACAACGTGCACAACGCGGCCTACAAGAGGCCGAGCAGATCCGGCGCGTCCACCCCCTGCTGGCAAAATACATGCGCCTGCCGGAAGAAACCTGGCAGGAGATCGAAACGCAAAACATGTAAAGAAACCGAACTTTCTCATCGCCGGGGCGATGGTTCTTCTTACAAACTACCTGCCGCTGACAGTATGTTTATCCCCATCAAAGCGCAAATACCAAGGACAATGAGGGCATTAAAGACAAGGCCAAGAATGCCAAACACTTTCTTCGCATTCCTCTGGGCAACAGCCGCAATTCCCAGTCCCAGCCCAACCAGAGCAACAAGGGCAGAAGCACAGGTAAGCGCTGAATCCACCCCGGCATAGCTCTGGGACACAGAAAGGCCACCGCTTATACCAAAAACTAGAACAATATCGCCGCAAATGATAAGCGCGGCAACAATCGAAATAATGAAAGAAGAAATCCCAAGCCGGGAATGGTTTTTTGTCTCAGGGGGAGGCGGTAAAGTGTTATCGTACATATCTCTCCTTTGGGATTGAATTTCATCAATATTTTATATCAAACTAGACTTCCTGATAACAACTGACTAGCGAAAAACCCAGTAATCAAACAAAATTCCGGTAAACGGCACGCTACCGCGATAAAGCCTCTCTGACCCTCGATAAAAGATTATTCGTGAAATTCTTCCACCTGATAAATCAGTACTTCCAGATGCTTGCGCCTCCAGGTATCCGGTGCTGCACCCAATTTGTAGCATAGGTTCGCCAGAAACTCGGCCGGGTCGGGGATTTTCTCCCACACTTGCGGCAGGAAGGTGGCCCGGCGGAAGGCATCCCGCAGGATAACTCCATCCATGCCGGGGTGCAGTTTGGCAAGTAAATCATCGGCATCAGTGTATTCCAACGGCACCGGCACCGTCAGCCGCGAGACCTCGATCTCAATACCCGCCAGTTCACTTTCCTGCACTGTGGGGAAACGATAATCCTCCAGCGCAGCGGCCACCGCGTGTTCGCGCACATCTTCAGCCAGCGGTTGGTACGGTTCCAGTGCACCGATGCAGCCGCGCAGGTTGCCGCCCACCGTCAACGTGACGAAAGACGCGCCCTCGGCGCGCAGAGCCGGGGTCAGGGAGGCTTCGTCAAGGCGCGGCAGTGGTCCTCCGCGCACTCCGGCTTCGAGCGCCTGTCGCGCCAGCCGGAGCAAGGTCTGTTTTTCTTCGGGAGTCAGTTGTTCACCCATGCCTTCATCATACAATTCCCCTCGCCCGGAGTCAAGCGGGTATATGAGCCAGCCGCAGGATAAGAAGTTCAACCCCGCCCCTATCGTTTCATTCTTCCCCGTCACTGCCTTCGTCCGTTGCGGCGGGCTGGTCCAGGCGGACCACTTCGCCGTGGACGTTGATCACCACCTTGAAGCCTGACATTCCCATAAAAGCGCGGCCTTCTTCGGGGATGCCCATCTGCAGCAAGTTCTCGAATTGCTGGTCAATATTCTTCAACTGGTTTTGAAGCATGGCTTTCGAGAAGATATCATCCGTGCCGAGCATCTTGGCAGCCTGCTCGCTGAGTATATCTTCGTTACCGCTGATTAGCTTACGCATCATCACCAGCACCTGGCGGTCCACCTGCTCCGACGGGATGTGACGGCGAAACCCGGCATCGTCCACCACATAGCATGGCTCATCACCGACATAAGCAGTCCCTGCAGGGCGGTTAGCCTCGTCCACGACGAGACCGGTAAAAACGGGTTGACGTGGCATGATTACTGCTCCTTGAATAAATTTCTGAATTGAAGCGGCCAATAAGTAAGGAAGAAACGGCGATTTACTGCTTCTTGCATAAAACTATGAACTTTCCTGTATTGAAGGGCTCGAATCTAACGGGATTTTTGTTCGGATATTTACGCAGTACCCTGTAATTTATCTCCATTGGATGATTGAAATCGCTAACTTTGCGCAATCAGGACCCGGGTCCCGACGCCGGGTTCGAGCATCAAGCGTTCACCCGGCGGGACGGTTGGGAGAGTCCAGCGGTAAATCCATTTTGCATCCTGCGGCGCCATGTTGATACAGCCATGACTGTGCGGGTGTCCAAAATCATTATGCCAGTAAGTACCGTGGATGGCAACCCCGGTATCGGTTATATATGAATCCCAAGGCACTCCGGGCAGATCGAATACAGACGCATCATCTGCACCGCCGGTCATGTGGTAGGTGGGACGCTTGTGGAATGTGCGGAAACAGCCGGTGGGAGATTCATAATTCTTCTGGCCGGTGGCCACCCGCGCCGCATAGACGAGCACATTCCACTCGAAAGCCAGCAGGAGTTGACGGTCCAGATAAATTTCGATGTGTTTTTCATTCTCCGGTACCTGTGGCGAAAGCGGGGCGATCTCTTCAGGCGAAAAGACATGCATCCATTCCGGGCGGGTGTAGTAATGAGAATTATATAGATTATCGTAAACCTTGTACCACAGACTGCCATCGCGCTGGTCCACAACCAGGGCTTTGATCCAGTGTGTGGTCCCGTAGTACAGCCGCGGACCCGGGTACGGGCTGCGGTTGATTGCCCAGACCGAATCGGCATTCGGGATGGTAATTTCACCCAGTACGCCCGTTTCGGGAATCTCGGTCACGAGGTTATTCACCACCGTGTTGACCGGCTGGACGCCACCGGAGTAGACATGGCCTTCATTCCCGAGGCGGTACCAGATGCGGTTGTAATCGCCATCCGCTCCACCAAATATTTGCTCGGTGATATCCAAAATACTATCGCGTGGGTAGGAATTCACCCGCGCCCCACTGAAGGCCGGAGCATCGCGAACGATATGGCTGCGGTAGACCACCCGTCCCTGCATGGGAACCGGGGCAGCCCGGACCTTATCGAGGTGGAGTTCGGAAAGCAAAAGACTGAGCAACGCTGCGCCGCTCAATTTCAGAAAATCGCGTCTGGTGAGGATATCGTTAGGCATATAAACAATACTTTTACGGGGTGTTGCTCCGCAAGACTTAATAGTGGATATTGACCAGCGTTCCTTCCGATGCCCAGTAGAACAGCCATTCGGCGTCGGGCGTGTACATGTTTACGCAGCCATGACTCATGGGATGCCCAAAATTATTATGCCAGTATGTGCCATGGAGCCCATAGCCTTTGTAGAAGTACATCGTATAAGGTACATTTGGCAGATAATAGCCATCCCCAGTCATGAGGGTGGAAACCAGTTTTATATAAATATGATACTGGCCGGTCACAGTTGGAAACGCCGGCACCCCGGTGGAGACCAGGAAACTCGCCACGATGGTATCGCCCTCGTAAGCATACACCATCTGCTCCGACAGGTTCACGTCTATCCAGCGCTCACTGTTGTAATCGGGAACTGTATACGGGGTATCGGTCGGCCAGAGTTGGGGCGTATCAGTCGGCCAGAGCTGGGGTGTATCGGTTGGCCAGGGTTGGGGCGTATCGGTTGGCCAGGGTTGGGGCGTATCGGTCGGCAGCGGCGTCAGGGTGGGCGTGAATGTTTCTGTAGGTGTAAAAGTCGCTGTCGGCGTGGGCGTAAGAGTAAAAGTCGGTGTCGGAGTATAGGTGTTGGTTGGCGTAAAGGTAGGAGTAAAAGTAGGCGTATAGGTGGGCTTTTCCACCTCGACCGGTGCGCCGAAGACTGGAGGCATAGACTGCCCCGTCCAAGAACCGGGACTACCCCGCGGGACACGCAGGAATGCCAGCACCGGCGAGGCATTGCCAGGCCAGAGTGCCCAGGCTGCCGTCACACAGACGGCCAGCACAAGCAAGGTCAGGAACGACCAGCGGTACTTCGCCAGGGATTTGAACAGTTGGGGACTGGGTGCAGGGGCAGACTGGGCGATAGGCGCATGGAGTTTCTTCTCGACCCGAGGCCGGGTCGCCGGTTCGAGACCTGAACCCGGTCGAGAGACTCCGCCTTGCCCCAGCCTTTCAGACGGGATGCCTGCGCTTTTGCGCTGTCCCGTCTCTTTCCGCAGACGGTCCACCGCCCAGTGCATCCCCTTGCGGGCGTGTTCACTGTGCGGATTGATCCGGAGCGCCCGTTCGAGATACACCACGCTGGCCCGCGGGCTGCCAACTGCTGCCAGAATAATCCAGGGTTCTTCCAGGTCCGGGCACAGGGCAGCCGCCCTCTCAGCCCATCGGCGGGCGGCCTGACGGTCACCCTGCTGTACGGCTCGCCAGGCATTCAGAAGTACTTGCTGTGCGGACTCGGGATCAGTTTTCATGGCGTAGGTATCGGCTGGACACTTTCACTCCTGACAAAACAGAGCACACCCGCCACTACTCCGTCGGCCACCACATCGGGGTGATCCACCAGCAGGCTGCGGTCAAGGTTCAGGAAACCGGTCTCGATGATCGAGGCAGGAGTAGAAGGGTCAATGGCTCTGAAAGCATGATAATCGGTCATGTTAACTGTAATATTGCCCGAACGGTACGGCAAACCAGTCACGCGACCATACCGATCATACAGACAGGCAGACAGGCGGTCGGTGAGGTTCTGGTCGCGGCTGTAGGTGGAGGAGGCCAATTTGAAACCGGTAGCCTGGTCATCAATGACATCGCAAGTATCGTTGTGGATGGAGAGCAGAAGGGCAGCCTGATAGCCGTCCAGGCGCGGGTCGAATTCCTGAAGCAGGTCAATATTATAGCCGTGCGCTTCGAGTTTCTGCCGGACGAGAGAGGCAATCGTCAGGTTGATATCATGTTCATTTGTGCCATCCGGGCAGACTGCACCCGGGTCGCCACCATTACCCCAGTGACCGGATACGATGCCGATACGCACCGGCTTCTGAGTCGTTGGGACAGCCCCTCCGCCATCCGGCTGAGGAGTCAGTATCCCGGAAATAATTGCCCCGAAATTGCCCGAAAACATTTTCGGGGAGAAACCAGTGAACAGAGTCGCTAATAGAAATGCAACGCTGAAGGCGGTTTGCAAAATGCGCCCGGTGCGGGAGCCTTCGTTTGAACGGGAAGAGTTGGGAATCGTTGGCGTAGTCATATTTAATGCAATAGTACCTTAATTTGGTTCAAAAAGGCAGGGGTTTTTCTGGGTAAAATGGGGAAATTAATGATGGCCCGAAATACCGGCTCCGGTTGGCAGACATT
The DNA here is from genome assembly GCA_026389975.1 of Chloroflexota bacterium. Taxonomy (GTDB): domain Bacteria; phylum Chloroflexota; class Anaerolineae; order Anaerolineales; family Villigracilaceae; genus UBA877. The sequence goes on along the minus strand of JAPLGV010000506.1, from coordinate 1,742 downwards.
CGGGCTATAATAAACTGTACTGAGAACTGTTCTTGCAGGAGGTTTGGCATGCTCATTATCGTCAGCGATATTCATCTCGGAGACGGGACCTGTGGAAAACCGATCACTCCCGCCGCATTCCAACTCTTTGCTGACCGAAAGAAGAAGCCTTCCGGGACCGCAAGGCACAATTCGTGGTCTACGGGCACACCCACCACCACGAGGTGGTTCCGCTGAATTCCTTCCCGGGCGCCCTCCGTCCAACCAACCAGATGTACATCAACTCCGGCACCTGGCATACCTACTATGACCTGGCAATCAACAAGCCGGAAGAGCAGAAGTTTATTCCTTACCAGGTACTGACATACTTGGCCTCTATAAAGATAACGAACGCCAGAGCCGCCGCTTCGAGACCTGGTCGGGATCGTTCTCGGAATAGCACATGCCTGAATACCTTTATCTGATCCATCCCTACCGCCACGGCTTCTTTGACGCCCCCTCCCCGGAAGAAGAAGCCGTCCTGGATGAGCATTTCGCCTATCTCAAAAAATCCGCCGAAACCGGGACTGTCCTGCTGGCCGGACCATGCACGGACGATACTTTTGGGCTGGTGGTCTTTCGCGCCGAAAACGACGAGGCCGCCAATGCTTTCATGTTCGATGACCCGAGCGTGAAGAAAAACGTCATGGTGGCGGAACTTCATCCCATGCGCATCTCCATCCGAGGACAATGACAATCTATCCCGCTTCCGCGCTGCGTGCCGTTGCGCTCCGGACCCAGAACCTGCACACTGCCAACGGCAGCGAGCCCACGCCGACGCCGGATACTCTTTATCAGGTCATCAACCAGATTGGCTGCGTGCAGATTGACACGCTCCACATGGTGCGCCGCAGCCAGTACCTGGTGCCATGGAGTCGGATGGGAACCTACGAACCGACAGAGTTCGACGATCTCATCTTCGGGCCGGAGCGTCGTTTCTTCGAGGGCTGGGAGCACGCCGCCACCATCATCCCGCTGGCGGAATACCGCTATCAGATGCCACACCAGCGCAACCTGCGCGAACATCCCACCAACTGGTACAACCGCTGGCTGAATGAGCTTGTTCAAAAAGATTTCGTCCCGCAGGTGCTGGAACGCATCCGTCGTGAGGGCCCGCTAAAGGTCAGCAATTTCGAGTCGGACGGGCACAAAGGCGGCACCTGGTGGAATTGGCGCCCGGCTAAAGTCGCATTGGAATTCCTGTATGCCTATGGTGAACTGACGATCGCCGACCGGGCTAAATTCCAGCGCGTTTATGACCTGACCGAACGCGTCCTGCCAAAATGGGTGGACATGAGCGAGCCAACTGTCGAAGAGCGCGACCGGTTCTGGATGGAGCGCGGCGCGAAGGCGCTGGGAGTTTGCACTGCGCGACAGGCTGGCGATTACACCTGGATGAAAGTAACCCACTCCAAACCGCACGTCGAATCCCTGGTCCGGGACAGGCTTCTGCTCCCAATCACCGGGGAACTGGCAAACGGGAACACCGGAGAACTCCTCGTTCACCGCGACAACCTGCTCCTGCTCCAGCAAGCCGCCGACGGAGCACTCCAGGCCGAGCGGACGACCTTCCTCAGTCCGTTCGATAACCTATTTTGGGCCGCCCGGCGTGACGAGATGTTCTGGGGCTTCCGTAAGTCCCTAGAGGCCTACCTTCCCGCCTCGAAACGCGTCTACGGCTATTTCTGCCTGCCCATCCTGCACAAAGACCGGCTGGTGGGGCG
>JAPLGV010000197.1 GCA_026389975.1 Chloroflexota bacterium | reverse complement strand
TTGGGTGATGAGTTCCTCCCAGAATGTTCCCTGGAAAGGCATCACCATCCTCTGGCTGGCGCTGCCGACAGCGGTCTGGGCGGCAATTCTGCTTTTCCGCCCCGGTATCTCGGACGGGAAGCGCCTGGTCCTCTTCATGGTTGGGACTAGCCTGCTGCTGACGATGGTGGTCGAGTTCGTCGTCTTGAAGGGAGACATTGGGCGAATGTACACGGTCTTCAAGTTCTACCTGCAAGCATGGGTGATGCTCGGCATTTCTGCTGCCGCTGCACTCGGCTGGTTGCTGACTGAGTTCCGTAAGTGGCTGCCCGGCTGGCGCACTGCCTGGCAGGTGGCCGCCACCCTGCTGGTTACGGGCGCAGCGCTCTTCCTCCTGCTTGGTGGGATGGGCAAAATCCGCGACCGTATGAATTTGGCCGCTCCGCGCACCCTCGACAGCATGACCTACATGGCCTATGCCCAGTATGCCGATTATGGCGTGGATATGGACCTGAGCGAGGACTACCGCGCCATCCGCTGGATGCAGGATAACGTGCAGGGTTCGCCGGTGATTGTGGAGGCTGCTTCGGCAGGAGTTCAGTATCGCTGGCACCAGCGCTTCTCGATTTACACCGGCCTGCCCGATGTGGTTGGCTGGGAATGGCACCAAGTGCAGCAACGCGTCCTGGATTCGGGCACGGTGATTGCACGCGGCAAGGAAGTGGATGCGTTTTACGCGACCACTGACCTCGCCGCAGCGCGTGACTTCCTGCGCAAGTACAATGTTCGTTACATCATCGTCGGCCAGTTGGAACGCGCCAAATATGCTCCCGGCACCCAGAATGGGCCTGTCCCGGAGGGGGCTCCGGACGGATTGATCAAGTTCGAGGCGAACAACAACATTTTCTGGCACGAGGTCTACCGTGACGGGCAGACGGTGATCTACGAAGTCCCCGAAGGGGGTGAAGTCTCCGCCGGGGGCGAGGTGAACCCGTGACCGATTCCATCTTTCATATCACTTCCCGGGTCTCCTGGTCTGCCGCGCAAAAGTCCGGCGCGTATTCTGCCGATTCGTTGATGAGCGAAGGTTTCATCCATTGTTCTAAAATAAAACAAATTCTGCGCGTATCCAATACTTTCTATGCCAATCAGCACGGAATGGTGATCCTGGTGATTGACCCGTCACAACTCAAGCCCGAGGTCCGGTGGGAAGCGGGCACGGATAAAGCCGACGAATTATTCCCCCACATATACGGTCAGCTAAACCTGGAAGCTGTTGTGCGTGTGCTCGACTTCGAGCCGGGACCAGATGGCCTGTTTTCCCTACCCGCAGAAGTGAAATGACACAAGCTATCACTATTCGCCCTGCAAAAGCGGCTGATTCAGACCTAGTTGCCAGGCTCATCTATTTGACGATGGGCATCGAAGCGGACTGGCTCTTTGGTCAGGAAAAGGGGTATTCCACCTTGCAGGTACTGACAAGTCTCTTCCTACGCCGTGGCAACCGGGCGAGTTTTAACCTGGCTTATCTGGCGGAACGCGCCGGGCAGGTGGCTGGTCTATTGTTGGGTTATCCGGGGAGGCTGCTCTCCCGCCTGAATTGGATGACAGGCTGGCACTTTTCGCGAGTATTTGGCCTGGCCTCGATCATCCGCTTGGCGCGTTTGCAATCTGCTTATGGCGATTTGAAAGATACCGAAACTGATGAATTCTATATCAGCAACCTGGCTGTTTTCCCTGAGTTCCAGGGACAGGGGATCGGCACGGAGTTGATGGCGTACGCCGAAGAGATGGCACGCGAGTCTGGTTTACAGAAGTGCTCATTAATCGTTACCTTTGGTCATGAGAACGCGACCCACCTGTATG
>JAPLGV010000125.1 GCA_026389975.1 Chloroflexota bacterium | reverse complement strand
TACCCCAACATCACTCCCGCGCTCTCCAGGCTGACGTAGACACCCACCACCAGCAGCGCCCTGCCCAGGTTGGGGGATATTCCCTCCGCCACCGCCTCCACCAGAACCAGCAGGAGACCCATTGCCACAGCCGCCAGAATGACCAGGTTCCAGCGGTGCCTGCGCGGGTTGAGCCAACCCAGAAGACGGCGCAGCGGCGGGAAGGCTGCGAGCTTCCCCAGCCAGGTGAGTAAACCATCCGCACGACCAAAGCGTTGAAACATGGCCTGAAAAATCGCGGATAAGTCGCTGAAGATATCCTCGTATTTAGACTCTGCCGCCGGAAAGATGGCCGTGGCAAGCCCCCAGACTGTGATGAACAGCAGCACAATACCGGCGAGGGCGGTGAAGATCCCGCCCGGGATACCGGAATTGCGCCATGCCAGCGGATAGAACGCCAGGATAAGGATTGCCAGCCCGGAAATGATCCCTGCCCGTCCCCACGAAAGCCGCGCAGATGGTACCTCCGCACTCCGCGCCGCCCGCACGAAGGTCCAGCCAGCGGCCAGAGTGACGAGCGCCATCCCGGTCACCAGGGCGGCCAGCGCCCATGCAACAGGGGAAGCCCCACCCGTGACGATAGAACGCGCCAGCCCGATGGCATCCGCTGCCAGTGTTACGGCTACAGAGAGCAGCACGACCGTCCCACCGCGCAGGGCCAGCAGGATTTGACCAGGTGCGGCCTCCTTCTGCGGATACGGGCGGAATGCGCGGATAAGCGTCAGCAGGGCGGAGAGCAGGGCGAGTTGGATGCCGAACGAACCGACCGCGTCGAAGGGATCTTCGGCAAAGGGGTTGGCGGCTCCCAGCGCGAGGGCGTGTTTGCAGAAATCGAAGAAGAAGTAAAAAAGGATGGACAGGCCGAAGACGAACAGGGTGGCTAATTTGAGTCGTTTCATGGAGATAATTCTAATCCCGATGGCTGTCATTTTCTCCCAGAACTTCTCCGAAAATTAATCAGCCCTGCGATTTCGCCGCAGGGCTGATTATTCAAATCATATGTAGGGGTGACCAGCCCCCCTTCGGGGACGATGTGGTCGCGCCTACAATAAATTAAATGTGGATCGCGCTGCCCTCCGCGGCGTGCGCGGCTTCCATCAGCGCCTCGGAGAGCGTCGGGTGGGCATGGACGTTGCGGGCAATTTCCGCCGGGGTCAACTCCAGCATGCGCGCCAGGGTCAGCTCCGGCAGCAGTTCGGTCACTTCCGGGCCGACCAGGGTCGCGCCCAAAATTTCGCTGTATTTTTCGTCCACGATGAGTTTGACCCAACCGGCGTAATCACCTAGCCCGAGCGCCTTGCCGTTGGCCTGGAAGGGGAAACGCCCGATCTTCACGGTGTAACCACGTTCCTTCGCCTGCGCCTCGTTCAACCCGAAGGAGGCCACCTGCGGCTGGCAATAAGTGGCGCGCGGCATCATTTCATAATCCAGCGTAACCGTCTCGTGCCCGGCAATATTTTCGGCGCAGATAATGCCCATCGCCGAGCCGACGTGCGCCAGCATCAGTTTACCGGTTACGTCGCCAATCGCCCAGATTCCGGGGACGTTGGTCGCCATCTTTTCGTCAATTTCGACAAATCCGCGCTCACTGATTTTGACACCGGCTTCTTCCAGCCCCAGTCCTTTGGAATTGGGGCGGAAACCGATTGCCACCAGCGCCTGTTCTACTTCGAGCACATTGGGTGCACCCTCAGCCGATACCGTGACCTTGACGCCGGTCTTTGTTGCTTCGACCACTTCGACCTTGTGCCCGGCCAGCAGTTTCACGCCGCGCTTGCGATAGGCCTTGGCGACTTCGGCGGCGGCTTCCTCTTCCTCCAGCGGCAGGACGTGCGGAAGCATCTCCACCACTGTCACCTCCACACCGTAGGAATTCCAGACGGTGGCGAACTCCATCCCGATGGCGCCCGCCCCGATGATGACCGTGCTCCTGGGCAGTTTCTCCTGCAAAATCGCTTCCCAATAGGTGACGACTTTCTCGCCATCCACCTTCCACGCGCCGGGCACAGCGGCAGAAGCGCCGGTTGCCACGATGATGTTTTTGGCGGTCAACTCGGTCAGTTTGCCTTCTTTATCGGTAACGGAAACAGCCCTGAGCGTAGTCAAAGGACCGGTCGTCAGTTTCGCCGTTCCCATGAAAACGGTGATGTTATTTTTCTTCATTAAAAAGCCAACGCCCTTGACCAGCCGATCCGACACCTGGCGCGAGCGTTTGACCGCCGCGGAATAGTCGAGTTTCAGGTTGTCGAACGAAAAGCCAAATTCCTTGCCGCGCTCGCGCAGGGTATGCGCGATTTCGGCATTGCGCAGCAGCGCCTTCGAAGGGATGCAGCCAACGTTCAAACACACGCCACCCAGCCATTGCTTGTCAACGATGGCGGTTCTGAGTCCCAACTGCGCGGCGCGGATGGCGGCCACGTAGCCCGCAGGTCCCGCGCCGATGACGACGACATCATAGGTGTCCATAACGAATTTCTCCAAATAACGAGGGTAAATTTAAGGGAATTATACCCTTAACCCTTTTGCATTCATTCGGGCGCGGCGGCCGTCAGGAAACCGGGTTCAGAGCAGGGAAATATTGTGCTGTTTACAGGTTGTGATCATCTCCGAAGGCCAGATACCCACCTGGATTTCGCCGATGTGCGCCTTGCGCAGGTAGTACATGCACAGGCGGGACTGGCCGATGCCGCCGCCGATAGACAGGGGCAATTCGTCACTCAACAGGCGTTTGTGGAATAGAAGACGCTTTCGCTCCTGAGTACCAGTCAGTTCAAGTTGGCGTAAAAGGGCATCACGGTCTACCCGGATTCCCATCGAAGACAGTTCGAAGGCGCGTTGAAGCACAGTGTTCCAGACGATAATATCTCCGTTCAATCCCTTATAACCTTTCAAGGTCTCTGTCGTCCAGTCGTCGTAATCTGGCGCCCGCCCGTCGTGAGGAAGTCCATCGGCCAGGGGCGCACCGATGCCGATAATGAAAATTGCCCCAAATTTCTTGGCAGCCACCTCTTCCCGTTGGCGAGGTGTCAAAAGAGGGTACTCCTTTTGTAAATCCTCGGAGTGGAAAAAAGTGATTGAGTCGGGCAGTTCCGGTTTGAGGAACGGATAATTATCGTAAACGTAGAACTCGGTCCGTTTGATAACGGAGTAGATTCTCCGGACAACCATTTTCAGGAAATCAAGCGTCCTTTCATCCCGTTGGATCACCCGCTCCCAATCCCATTGATCCACATACAGCGAATGAAGGTTGTCCAATTCCTCGCAGGGGCGAACCCCATTCATGTCAGTGTAAAGGCCGTATCCATTCGGAATATCATAGTCGGCCAGTTTCATGCGTTTCCACTTTGCAAGCGATTGGACAATTTCCGCCGTATAACCATTCATATCGTTGATCGGAAATGAAATTGGTGTCTCGACACCGTTCAAGTCATCGTTGATGCCCGTCCCCTTTAGCACGAACAGAGGCGCAGTCACCCGACTGAGCTGAAGTTCCGCGGCCAGATTGCTTTCGAAGAAGTCTTTGACCAGTTTGATGGCTTTCTCAGTCTGCCTAACATCCAGCGCAGACTGGTAGCCGGGGGGAATAATTATTTTGCTCATCGTTTTATCTCCTTTGATGGATTTTAACCAGCATGTTTGTGCCGGGCACAGAAAAATTAAAAAACGCCCTCCACGAATGCGTTGGGCGTTTCGTCAGTTTCTAAGTTCTTTAATCAATCTGGCAGGCTTCGCCCAACGTCCTCTGGGAGATCGTTATTATTCCCATTATTATTGCTGGTATTGGCGAAGCAGATAAAGGTCATTTCTACCTTAAGTTCGGGCGATTATACTATGAAATGGGAATATCCGTATTATGGAGAATGATCCGGCGCGTTTTCTGCGTTGCTCTTTTGGGTTATAGTGTTATTATTTCACATCAGGAGAATCCTCATGGCAAAAATCGAACCCCTCGTGCGAAATTTCCTGGCGCAGAAGAAGATCGCCGTGGTCGGCGTGTCCGATAAGCGCGAGACCGGCTGTAACTTGAACTACAAAAAATTCAAGGCGTCAGGCTATCAGGTCTACGCGGTCAATCCGCGTATCACCACGTACGATGGCGATCCATGCTACCCGGATTTGAAGTCCCTGCCGGAGAACCCCGACGCCGTCTTCATCCTTGCCAGCCCCAGAGTGACCGAGCAAATCGTCCGGCAGTGCGTGGAACTGGGCGTCAAGCACGTCTGGATGCACTGCATGATGGGCACCAGGCCCGGTTTGGCGGCGGGCATGTCCAGCGTCTCGCCCGAGGTGGTGCGCTTGTGCCGCGAAAACGGCATCGCGGTCATCCCTGGTTCGTGCCCGAACCAGTTTTTGAAGCCGGATTTCGCTCACGTCATGATGCGCGGGCTGTGGCGCGCCTTTGGGTTTCTTAACGTAGATTAGCCACCTTTGGCGGTTTTGTACGCTTGGTCGGGGACTTATGTCCCCGGCTTCGTATTTAATAAAATCGGTTATACTTTCCCCGCTAAAACCATGTCTGAAAAAATCCGCAACTTCTGCATCATCGCCCACATTGACCACGGCAAGTCCACCCTGGCCGACCGGCTTCTGCATCTCACCGGCACGGTCTCTGACCGCGACACCACCGAGCAGATCCTCGACTCGATGGACTTGGAACGCGAGAAGGGCGTCACCATCAAGGCTTCCGCTGTACGCATGAAATATACTGCCGGCGACGGGCAGACCTACGAACTCAACCTGATCGACACCCCCGGCCACGTGGACTTCGGTTACGAAGTCAGCCGCGCCCTCAACGCCTGCGAAGGCGCGGTGCTGGTGGTGGACGCCTCCCAGGGCATCGNGCCAACCTGTACTCCGCCATCGAAGCGGACCTGGTCGTCATCCCGGTCATCAACAAGATTGACCTCCCGTCGGCCCGGCCGGATGAGGTGGCCGAGGATGTCGGCAGCCTGCTCGGGGTTCCGCCCGAAACGGTGCTGCGCGTCTCGGCCAAGGACGGAAATAATATCGAAGCGGTGCTCGAAGCCGTCGTCCGCAAAGTCCCGCCGCCCAAAGCAGACGAGGAGGCCCCCCTGCGCGCCCTGGTCTTCGACTCGCACTACGATTCCTACAAGGGCGTCATCACCTATGTGCGCGTGGTGGAAGGCAAACTGACCGCCAACGAAAGCATCCACCTGATGTCCACCGGTGTGGATGTGAAACCAATCGAGGTGGGGATTTTCGCTCCCATGCTGAAACCGGTGCCGGGTCTGGCGGCGGGCGAGGTGGGCTACGTCGCCACCGGGCTGAAGACCGTCCATGATGCCCGCGTCGGCGATACGATTACCAGCACCGCCCGTCCCGCTCAGTACCCGTTACCGGGCTACCGTACTCCCAAGCCGATGGTCTTCGCCGGGATCTACCCCGCCGAAGCCGATGATTACCAATCCCTGCGCGAGGCGCTGGATAAACTGCAACTCAACGACGCTTCCTTGACCTTCCAGCCGGAGACCTCCCAGGCGCTGGGTTTCGGCTTCCGGGCCGGGTTCCTGGGCCTGTTCCACATGGAAATCATCCAGGAACGCCTGGAGCGCGAGTACGACCTGGACATGGTCTTCACCGCCCCGACGGTGGCCTACGAAGTGATGATGCACGACGGCGCGACCAAAATTGTAGCCTCCCCGGCGGACCTGCCCGACGAGAGCCTGATCGCCGAAATCCGCGAGCCCTGGATGAACATTGAAATTATCACGCCCACGGATTTCTACGGCCCGATCATGGACCTGGTCACCAAACGGCGCGGCACTTACAAAAGCCAGGAATATCCTGCCCCGCACCGCGTCCAGCTCAATTTCGAAATCCCGCTGTCCGAAATCATCATTGACTTCTTCGACGAACTCAAGAGCCGCACGCGCGGCTACGCTTCACTGGATTACCAGTTCGCCGAGTACCGCGCCGACGAGTTGCAGAAACTCGAAATCCTGGTCAATGGCGAGCCGGTGGATGCGCTGGCGGTGATTGTCCACGAGAAGGATGCCTATCACAAAGGCCAGCGCTTCATTACCAAACTCAAGGCACTCATCCCGCGCCAGTTGTTCGACGTGGCCATCCAGGCCTCCTCGGGCGGGCGCATCATCAGCCGCGCCAACGTCAAAGCCACCCGCAAGGATGTACTCGCCAAATGCTACGGTGGCGACATCTCCCGCAAGAAGAAACTGCTCGAAAAGCAGAAGAAGGGCAAGAAGCGCCTGAAGATGATCGGCAACGTGGAAATCCCGCAGGAAGCCTTCATGGCGGTTTTGCGGTTGGAAGAGGAATAGTATTTAACACAAAGGACACAAAGGAACACGAAGGATAAAGTTCATAACGAAAAACGGTTTGTACGTTGTGCCCTTCGTGTTGAAAATCTCCCATGTCAAATTTCTGGAAATCCGCCCGCCGCTGGCTGCCGGGGGTGCTCATCAGCCTGGTTGCCATTGCCGCAATCCTCTATTTTGTTGACCTGCAGCGCTTCGTGGACGCGATCCTCTCGGCGAACTATTGGTTGCTGCTAACGGTTTTTGCCAGCTCAGTTATCTGGCTGGCCGTGCGGGGGATGGTTTGGCACACGCTGCTGCGGCGAAAAGCCACTTACCGTGACGTTTTCCTGACCATCTGCGAAGGTTATCTATTGAACAATTTTCTCCCCTTTCGCCTGGGAGAAATTGGCCGCGCCTTTTTGCTGGGACGCAAATCCAAACTGGGCTTCATGGAAGTCCTTCCGACGATCATCATCGAACGCATCCTGGACCTGGCATTTGCCGCGGCCATTCTGCTGAGTGCTGTCCCGTTCGTGGTCGGCGCAGCCGGGGCTGGGAAAATTGCGATGCTCATCGGCGGTGTGGTGGTGGTTGGGCTGGTGGCGCTTTACATCCTGGTCCGCAACCGGGACTGGGCGTTGGCCCTGTTCCAGCGTCTCAGCGCCCGCTGGCCCGGATTTCAAAAACGAGCCGGGGACTTCCTGGCTTCGCTTTTCTCCGGCCTGTCCATCCTGACCGACGGCTGGCTGTTTGTCCGCGTTTTACTCTGGATGGCGCTCAACTGGGCAATTGCCATCGTTCAATTTTATCTTTTGATCCTGGCGTTCTTTCCACAGGCAACACCGGTCTGGTCCCTGTTTGGGTTGGGCGCAGTTGCTTTTGGCAATGCCATCCCATCCTTGCCCGGCGCGGTGGGCACGTTCGAAGCGTCG
>JAPLGV010000316.1 GCA_026389975.1 Chloroflexota bacterium | reverse complement strand
GGCTTTGTCGCCCGCACACCCCCGCCCCCCGGTTTATTGAGATGACACCCAGATTGATCATTTGATTGAGAAAGGAGGTACGAAAAGATAAAGATATTCAAGGAAAAAAAAGCTCGTGTTCAATTCAATCCGTTTCCAACTATGTAAGGAGGAAGAAATGAAAGCGTTCGTAAAGTTAATCACTCTGATTGTTTTATTCAGCCTGGTGGTGAGCTGCGGTGGCCCACCGGCTACGACAGTAGCCCCCCCACCCCCCACCACCAAACCGGGTGACACTCCGGTCCCCCCCACCGAAGTACCTCTCTCGGCAAACGAGCAGTGGGCCAAGGACAACGGTCTTGGTATATACCAACCCGCTACCGATGACTGGGCCGCCATTGAAGCGGCTGCGGTCAAGGAAGGGTCAATATGTGTTTATGCCAACTCATCCAAAATTACGAAATTGCAGGCACCCTGGGAGGCACTTTACCCGGGCATCAAGTGGGATTGCGGTGACACCGATAGTATCGACGTCAAAATGCGCGCCGAGCAGGAAGCCGGAAATGTCGTCGGGGACGTCTGGTTCAACAGCGATGGTCACATCCTGTACGGGGAATTTGTGCCCAATCAGTGGCTCTGGTCGTTCGTCCCCAGGGATGTGGTGGAGCCGGAGGTGACTCCCGAGTTCCCGTTTGCGATTGCACGCCACGCCATCGATGTGTGGGGTTACAACATGGAGATTAACCCGGAAGGCTGCCCGCTCACCAACTGGTGGAATTTGACCGAGCCGGCGTTGGAGGGGAAAGTCTATATCGAGGATCCCATGACCGATGTCAGCACAATGGCAAAATGGGCCACAGTTGCTGAACACGGAGACGAAATGGCTGCGGCCTATAAGGCCCTCTACGGTGTCGAGTGGACCACTGACCCGGCGGCTGCCACGGATGCCTTTGGGCAGACAGTCATAAATGCCGGCTGGCTGTGGATCAAAAAGATGGCTCAGAACCATCCCACTGTTGTCGATGAGATCGACATAGCCTATGCGTCGGTGGGCATGGACCCGGCTGTAGAACCGGGGATTGGCTGGACCGGTTGGAATAGCATTGAGGATACCGAGGCTGGAGATATAGTCATGGCGCCTTGCCTGGATTTAAATCCGGCCACAGGTATCGTAAAAACCAGCTATCTGGCCGTTGCCAATATGGCTCCGCACCCCAATGCAGCCAAGCTGTTCATCAAACTTGCTCTCTCGCCGGATGGCTACAAGCCCTGGGACACGAAAGGCACTTGGTCAGCCGAACCATCTATGGCGGTTCCTGAAGGCTTGCCGTCTTTTGAAGAAATGATGGCGAAGTCCTGGCTTATGAATCCTATTTACGACTGGGAATGGGCCGCCAAAGTGCGCGACTTCTGGGCTATCAGCCTGCTTACTCCATCAGAGTAGTAATAGTAAGACGAGTTTAGCAGGAACTTACCTCGTAGTGCGTAAATATTTGAACAAAAACCTCGTCATCCAAGAGTAATTCGATGGGAACAAGTTCGGATATTTATGCAAGCAGCAGGAATGGGCTTCTTTGGACACGGACGCACTTTGTCCGTGTCCAAAGGACTTCATGTTAGCACAGCAGAAAAAAAGCTATTTGAATAGCAGATTCCAGAAGAACACCTGGATGCAATAACGATCCCAGGTGTGATGGGAAAGGTTTTCCAAAATGTGGAGACAAGTGGTATGACCATCCGGGCAGTTTTCTTCGATATGGGTGGCACGATTGAAACCTATGGATGGACTCCTGAATTACGCATCAAGGAGACAGCGGGCATCCGGCAGCGCCTTGTGGCTGCCGGGATTGTTTTGGGTTTAACGGACAAGCAATTATATGAAATCATTTCCGCCGGGCTTGACGCATATCATCAGGTGAGCCTGCAAACCATGGATGAATTGCCTCCCCAGCGCGTCTGGAACGAATATATCTTGGCAGGCTGCCCTGTGGACCGGGAAAGACTTACCGCAATAGCAGAAGACCTGATGTTCTTCATCGAAACCCACTATTTCCAGCGTGCCATGCGCCCTGAAGTGCCGGGAGTGCTGGAGGCCATCCGCAAAATGGGCTTGAAGATCGGCCTGATCAGCAATGTCAACAGCCGGGGTCAGGTGGCTGAAAATTTGAAACAGTATGGTATTCGCAATTATTTTGACCCGATCGTTTTATCCAGTGAATATGGACGCCGCAAGCCCGACCCCGCCATCTTTCATTATGCGGCCCGCCTGGCGAATGTCCCGACCGGTGAATGTGCTTATATAGGTGACTGCATCTCCCGCGATATCCTCGGAGCTCGCAAGGCTGGCTATCGGCTGGCGGTACAGATACGCCACGATTACGACCATGGGGAAGTGGATGAGGGCGCCATCCCGGATGCAGTCATTGACCAGATGACTGAATTTCTGGAAATCCTGCAGACTGAACTGAACAATTCAAAGAATTCCAAACCGGGAAAAAACCATCAAAACCCAATCCGCGCTCTGGTGTTCGACGCCGGAGATATTCTCTACTTCCGGCAAAATTGTGGCAGCAAACTGGCGGCATTTCTGGATGAAATCGGGCACTCTTATAAAGAATTTCCTCCGGACAAGAGAAATGCACTCCGGGATCTGGCCTATCAAGGGTTAATAAACTATGACCAGTACCAGGAAGCCATTCTCCGGTTCTATGGCATTACCCGCCCGGATCTGCTCGCACGCGGCAAACAAATCCTGGATGAGGAGGCCAATAATGTGCAGTTCTTCGAGGGGGTCCCGGAGACGCTCAGTTCCTTGAAAGAAGAAGGATATTTGCTGGGCATCATTACCGATACAGCCCTGCCAGTTCATATTAAATTGAGTTGGTTTGAACGCGGCGGCTTTGGGGAAGTGTGGGATTCGATCATCTCGTCCAAGGAACTTGGCGTCCGCAAGCCGAACCCGAAAATCTACCAGTTTGCTTTGCAGCAATTAGGTGTTTCTGCCGATCAGGCAGTTTTTGTCGGGCATAAATCATCCGAGTTGGACGGGGCAAAAGCAGTCGGCATAAGAACGATCGCCTTTAACTACGAAGAAGGTGTTGCTGCTGATTTTTATATCAACCATTTTTCCGACTTGCTCAAAATTTCTCTTCAGTACAAGTCAGAATCAATAGAGCGGGGTTAGAAGCATTATGAAAGAGCACATAGAGGCCGTTCTCTTTGACATGGGCGGCACCCTGCGAAGTACCACCAAGCGCTTGCGCGAGGTCAATAAGCAGAAGATTCACGCGATGATCGTGCTCCTTGGCGTGGATCTTGATGAGGTGGAATTTAAACTGTTGTTAAAGAAACGCGCCAGGGCCTATAAAAATTGGGCTAAGAAAAACCTGCTCGAGCTGAACGAGATCGAACTATGGAGGCGCTGGATGCTGCCGGATTGGCCGTCCGACCAGGTAAGCCGGCTTGCGCTTCAATTGAGTCAACTCTGGCGGGATGCCACCGGCAAGCACATCGTCTTCCCGGAAACGCAGGAGACCGTGCTGGCCCTCTTCCGAGGCGGCTATCGCCTGGGACTGGTCAGCAACACCACCAGCAGTGTCGAAGTCCCGCGCCTCCTCGAAGAACTTGGCATCGCCGGCTGCTTTGACGCGGTCATCCTGTCGTGCGTCGTCGGGATCCGCAAACCTGACCCCTCGATCCTGTTGATGGCAGCCGGGCGGATGGGCGTCCGCCCGGAACACTGCGCCTATATCGGCGACCAGCCAAGTCGGGATGTGGCCGCGGCCCGAGAGGCGGGCTTCGCCCGGACCGTTATCCTGCGTGACCCCAAAAGCCCTCCCGACCTCCCGCAGGATGCCGCGCTCATCCCGGATGATTACATTAAGAACTTGAACGAGTTGCTTGAACTCTTTCCCGCTCGCTCAAAGCCAAAAGGCAAACGCCCGCCGGCAGACAGCCCGCTGTATGATGCCTCCCTTTCCACCATGTGGGCCAGGAATAAATTCTCTGTGCTGAGTGATTTCTTCCTGGCCGCAGGCAGGCTGGGTTTCCCCAAAATAGAATTGAACCATCAGATCGATTCTGGGATGTTGAGCAGCGTTGATCTGGGAAAATATTCTATCAGCAGCGTCCACGAGCCTTGCCCGGCTGACATTTCAATGGAGACACTCAAGGCACGCGACTGGATGATCTCCTCCTTGGACGAGAATTGCCGGCAGCAGGGTACGGCAGCCATCAAGCGCAGCATTGAGCTGGCAAGTACGTTATCCGTCCGGACGGTGGTGGTGCATTCCGGGCAGGTCTCGCTGGATATGGTCCTTGAGAATAAATTGCGCCATCTATTTCACGCCGGCCTGACGGAAACCGCACAGTACCAGGAAACAAAAAGACTTATAATGGAAAGACGCCTCAAACTTTCCGGCCCATGTTTGGAAGCGGTCGGGAAGAGCCTGAAAGAATTGATGGATTATGCAAGCCGGTTTGGCGTCCGCCTGGGGTTGGAAAACCGTTACCACTATTTTGATATTCCCACTCAGGATGAAATGTCTGCTCTGCTGGCGCTGGCCGAGCCGGACCGGCTCGGTTTCATCTATGATGTTGGCCACGCCACGGCGCTGGACCGGTTGGGCTTTTTCCCGAACGAAATGTGGCTGAAGCGCTTTGGCGGGCGCATTTTTGGAGCCCACCTGCATGACGTGATCGGTATTTCAGACCATTATGCGCCCGGTCTGGGGGATGTGGATTTCCGGATGGTGGCCGGATACCTTCCCAAAGATTCTTTCCGTACCATTGAAGTGATGAGTATTAATACGCCTGAGCAGATCAAGACAGGCTTGATAAAATTGGTTGATACAGGTTGTGTTAACCTGATCTAATAAAGGAGCATCCCGATGCAAAAGCTGTTTAAGAAACGCCAGAATACTTTTATCAAATTGATCCATGACCAGGCCGCCCTGACACTGGCCGGAATGGAAGCCTTGAAAGCCTATATGATCGGCCAGGACCCTTCCGCTGCAGCCACGCTTGTTTCCAAAGAAAAAGAAGCCGATGAAGCCCGGCGCATCCTGATCTATGAGTTGAACAAGACCTTTATCACTCCATTTGACCGCGAGGATATTTTCTCTCTTTCCCGCACCATTGACGATGTGCTTGACTATGGTTACAGCACGGTGATCGAGATGCAAGTATTGAAGGTCGAGCCGACCCCCTACATGCAAAGGATGGCTTCATTGCTCAGGGACGCGGCTTATGAACTTCTTATGGCAGTCGACCGCTTTGAAGATCATACCGGAGTGGCCGCAGACCACGCCCAGCGTGCCAAGGCGCTTGAAAACAAGGTCGAAGATATCTACCGGGAAGCCCTGGCTGACCTCT
>JAPLGV010000246.1:695-4178 GCA_026389975.1 Chloroflexota bacterium | reverse complement strand
TCGTCGGGAAAGGCGTATGGAGTTATGGAATGCCTCTTGCCCGCCCGTGCATGATGAGCGGGCTAACAACTCGCTGAAGCTGACCCGGCGGGCTGGGCCGTAGGTGTGGCTTGCCTGGCCTGCCGGCGTGGCGTAGAGTGGAGGAGCGTTTGCCCGCTTCCGCCGGGCAGCTTAGTTCGAGGCCGTTAGGCTGCCGACGATGTCTCAATCGCAGGCTGGACATGGATACTCTCCCAGATGGATGCCACTTCGACCAAACACGGCCGTGAAACCCGTCCCGCGTGCTACCTCGCCATCGCGTGCTCCGTCTTGCTGGTCATGTACATCATTGGATGGCTTGGTTCAGGGGGATTCCAGGTCTGCGGACAACCGTACTTGCACCCATGGTACTTCGAGTACCTGGCTGTTGAGCAGGTCTCTTTGCCTCCCGAGATCACCGTTACTGCTGAGAGCTCCGGCTTCCAATATGGGAACGTCCTTGTCGTCAGGAACTCCGCCAGCGCCGACCTCTACATCTGGGGGATGCCTTGGGGGGACAGCTATCAGGTCGAAGACATTGGCGTTTCCGTTCCGTGGGAAGGCGCCCCGGTCGCTAAGATAGTTTCGGACACCGCCTACTACTGGACGCGGCAATATGATGACGAGGACAACGTCACTGGCTGGCAATGGCAGATGGACAGCGAACTACGCGACGGTGGCGCCGTGATACGGGTAAGCTCTGGAAGGCTCTCTGTCCTGGGGGGAAACGTCGCTGCCTACAACGACCAGAACAGCGAAGGAGGGAACCGCCCTTCGATCCGGCGGCCTACAACCTGGTTCAATAGTTAATGAAAGGGTACCGATCTAATCTATCTACGAGTTGTGTTTGAGAAAGGAGGTTCACCATGGCTTTATCAGGTAAATATGGCAAATTGGACATTCCCAAGATCGCTGCCGAGGAACCCGTATTCATTCTGCGGGCGCAGGACGTCCTGGCTGCAACGGCCATCCAGATGTACCAGTTGCTGGTAGACTCTCATGGATGCCCGTTGGCCAAGAAATTGGATAAAGAAATACAGTCCTTCCGGAAATGGCCGGGATCAAAGAAGATGCCGGACTGAATTGTGGAGTGACCGTGCAATCACATCTGGGAACTTATGACGACATATCATGAGCCCCCTTTTCGGGATCGCATCGATGCCGGCAGACTCCTTGCGGAGAACCTGAAGGGTTATCAAAACAGTGATGCCATTGTATTCGCCATTCCGCGCGGCGGCATACCCGTAGCCATCGAGGTGGCGAAGAAACTGGGCAGCAAGCTTGATATCATTGTCCCGCGAAAGATACCCATTCCTTATAACACTGAGGCAGGGTATGGCGCCGTTACGGAAGACGGCGCCATCGTTCTCAATGAACCTCTGGTTAAGCAGTTAAGGTTTACCAGGCAGCAGATAGAGCGCCATGCCGAAGCGGTAAGGGCTGAGATCAGGCGGCGGCAATCGGTATACCGGGCTATACTGAGCCCCTCTTCCGTTGAGGGGAAAACGGCCATCATCATCGATGACGGACTGGCTTCCGGCTATACGATGATGGCCGCAATCAGATCGATACGGCAGCAGGGAGCAACAAAAATAGTTGCGGCGGCGCCGGTCGCCTCCTCGGGCGCCTGGGAACTTGTCAAATCAGCCGCCGACGAGGTGGCGTGTCCAGTTGTTTCTCATCACTATCCGTTTGCAGTTGCCGGTTTCTATCGGCATTGGTATGATCTGACGGATGAAGAAGTGATCAGAGATCTGGAAGGATTTATGAAAGATTACGGAGGACGTGCTAATGATTAAAGAGGCTCTGTTCTGGGAAAAGCTGGAGGGAAAAAGAGGGCAGTGCCATCTGTGCGCTCATGAATGCAGGATTCCCGAGTCAAAGTTTGGCGTCTGCGGCGTCAGGCAGAATGTCCAAGGCGTCCTCTACACGATGGCCTATGCCCAGGTGATTGCAGCCAACATCGACCCCATTGAGAAGAAGCCGCTTTATCATTTCCTGCCGGGCTCCATCTCCTACTCCGTTGCCACAATCGGCTGCAATTTTAAATGCGGCTTTTGTCAAAACTGGCAGATTTCCCAGGCCTCGGTCAGGGATGGCGATGCCGTCTCAGGGCGTCAGATGATGCCTGAGCAGATTGTGGCGGAAGCAAAGAAAAACAACTGCCTGAGCATTTCCTACACCTATACCGAACCCACCATTTTTTTCGAGTATGCCTACGATACGGCTCGTCTAGCCAGGAAAGCCGGCCTGTATAATGTCTTTGTGACCAACGGATACATGACCGGGCAGGCCCTTGAGACCATCAAACCTTACCTGGATGCCGCCAATGTGGATTTGAAGAGTTTCCGCGACGATTTTTATAAAAAACTGTGCAAAGCACGTCTGCAGCCGGTTTTGGATACCATTGCCGCCATGAACAAGCTTGGCATCTGGCTGGAGGTGACCACCCTGGTTGTTCCGGGCGAGAATGATTCGGATGAAGAATTGGGGCAAATTGCCGAATTCCTGGCCCGGATAGATCACAATATCCCCTGGCATATCAGCCAATTTCACCCGGATTATGAGTTCAACAATCATATCGTCACCCCCATAGAAACGCTGAAGAGGGCGAGGGAAATAGGAAAAAGAGCCGGATTGCGTTACGTTTACCTGGGCAATGTCCAGGAGGGAACGAACACAAACTGCCATCAGTGCCATGAATTAATCGTTGAAAGAAGATACATGGGATTGAACAAACCCAATTTGAAAAACGGCCGGTGCCCTTCATGCGGCGCCAAGATCAGTGGGGTTTGGTCGTAGTTTGACCGGCGGGCCGTTCATCGTGGAAGGAGCGGTCAGTGAATCGTCACAGCCCGATGCCGTTAGGCGCCAGTTTCAAATAGGTACAACAATGTTAACCGTTACTACAGCCCAAATGCTCCTCGCCCCTATTGCGGATAGTTCGGTTCTGACTGTCCAACACATTGCCAATACGAATGATGTGTTCAAGGTCGTAACGGAACGGGATGGAAGTTTCTATGTAAAATTCCATACCTCTCCCTGGTATAAAGAGGCGATCGACACATATGTTGTGGTACAACGCGAAGCGGCTGTAGTCGAATTGCTAAAACGAAAAGGTATCTCACTTGGCTATCACGCATGGACGGATTGTACGAGACAGGTTGTTAATCGCTCCGTGTTGATTACGAGTGAATTGCCAGGGATTCCCATTCCTTCGGCCCTGACTGATACGCCCGACGAACGAGACCCAATCCTTATAGCGCTGGCGCAGTTTCTAAAGCGTTTGCATACAATGGAGTTCCCCAGAGCGGGATATATTGAACTATGCGGGGATACTGATTTAACTTTCTCTCTTGATCCCCGCGAGAACGTATGGTGGCATAGCCATCCCTGCCAAAAACCGGAGAACTTCAGGATATTTGCTCTCAAGGTTTTGGAATCGAAGGAAAATTCTCTGCCGGT
>JAPLGV010000246.1:0-589 GCA_026389975.1 Chloroflexota bacterium | reverse complement strand
TTATTAACAACTATCACCCCTTTCATATTCATATCCGGCGTGATTTATCTGGTTGGCAGGTTACCGGGTTATATGATTTTGAAGCGGTATCGGCCGGCAATCCAGTGTTTGATTTAGTTGGGAATGAATTGCAGATTACACCGTTGATAGGCAGCCTATCTTGGCGCCCGGTATTCTATCAAGCCTATGGACGATGGCCGAGATTAGAAACCTACAAGACAACGCTATTATGTTTTCTGTTGCTGGGTTTGGGTAGAGAGTCGAGCGCAGAGGTCCCCGATCCGGATTGGCTGATCCGAGAATTGCCCAATCTGCTCAAGGCCCCTGATTATGAAAGCTTCAAATGGTATCCATTCTAAATTGGCAAGGCGCCCAACACCGGCTCGTGTGTCCTGAAAAGTCATCGTTTGCTCGCTGGTGGAAGTCCAGTCCTGGTAAGGGTCAGGCGGCCAGGTAGCAGGCAACCGGTGCACCTGGGTGACTAGGTGTGCCGAAGCGTTGTAACCTCCTGAGAAGGGAGAGCGAAGCAACAGCCCGCAACATAAAGTGAATCCTTCGCAGGCTCAGGACAAGCCTTGCAGCACCGAAA
>JAPLGV010000374.1 GCA_026389975.1 Chloroflexota bacterium | reverse complement strand
CTGACAATCATGAAATAAAGCCGCGGCACAGAGTCCCGTGCTGGAACCGGGACTACCACGGAAGGATGTCTCTTTGCCTTTTGCTTTTACTGCTTCTTGCAAAAAACCGTGAACAATTATCGATCAAAATACAGGGATTTACATCAATTCGGGTTAACATCTTTGCGCAGTACTCTGTCCCGTGCCCCGTCTCCCGTGCTAGAACCGGGACTAACACGCGGGAACCGGGACTACCACGCTGGAACCGGGATTACTGCGTAGTATGAGAAAATAGTAAGGTTCAACCTCCCATGGATTCATGCCGTTGCGACATCGTCCCCTGTTCCTGGGGGAGGAGCGAACGAAGGGAGCGACGACATCTGTATATAATGAAAGGACTCCTATGTTGAAAAACCTCCCGACCACTCCGCAAGAAATCATTGCCTGGACCTGGCCTGCAATCGAACCGTACTACAAAGACCTGGCAGCCCGTCCCCTCAGCGCCGCCAATGTGGACGGCTGGCTGGCCGACTGGTCGAGCGTCGGCGAACGCATCGAGGAAATGTACGCGCGCCTCTCGGTCACCACCTCGGTCAACACTGCCGATAAGGAAGCCGACGCGCGCATGAACGCCTTCCTCGACGGCATCTTCCCCAATGTGATGGCCGCCGAGCAGAAACTCAAAGAGAAGCTGCTCGCCAGCAAACTGGAACCGAAAGGTTTCGACATCCCACTGCGCAACATGCGCGCCGAAGCGGACCTGTTCCGCGAGTCCAACCTGGCGCTGCTGGCTGACCAGCAAAAACTTGCCATCGAATATGACAAGATCTACGGTGCGCAGACGGTCAAATGGGAAGGCGAGGAAATCACGCTCACCCGTCTCGCCATGAACTTCCAGCAGCCCGACCGCGCCCGGCGCGAAAAAGCCTGGCATCTCAAGGCTGAACGTCAACTTTCCGATAGAAAAGCCATCAACGATCTGTGGCAAAAGTTCATGGACGTGCGTGCCAGGATCGCAAAAAACGCCGATAAACCCAGTTACCGCGAATATACCTGGATGCAGAAACTGCGCTTCGACTACGGTCCCGAAGACTGCAAATCCTTCGCGGCAGCCATCGAACAGGTGGTCGTTCCGGCAGCGACGCACATTTACCAGAAACGGAAGCAGGCCCTCGGTCTGGACTCGCTTCGCCCATGGGACCTGGTGGATGGCTGGTACTCGCGTCCCACACCCCGTGCCCCGTCTCCCGTGCTAGAACCGGGACTAACACGCGGGAACCGGGACTACCACGCCGGAACCGGGACTACCACATCCCGTGCGGGAACCGGGACTACTACGCCCCGTGCGGGAACCGGGACTACTACGCCCCGTGCGGGAACCGGGACTACTACGCCAGCGGCCGGCAACCCGCAACTCAAGCCGTTCGCGTCCATCGAGGAACTTAAATCAAAGACCTCGGCCATCTTCCATCAAGTGGACCCGGTGCTGGGTGGCTACTTCGACAGCATGGTAGCCGAAGGCCTGACCGACCTCGACAACCGCAAGAACAAGGCTCCCGGCGCATACTGCACATCCTACACTTCCATCCGCAAGCCGTTCATTTTCGTCAACGCCGTCGGCACGCACGACGACGTGATGACCACCCTGCACGAATCCGGCCATTCCTTCCACGTCTTCGAGACAGCTAAAATCCCGTACATCCATCAACTGGCTGTGCCGATGGAATTTGCCGAAGTGGCCTCGATGGGTATGGAACTGCTGGCTTCGCCCTACCTGACGAAAGCCAACGGCGGCTTCTATTCGGACGCCGAAGCTGCGGTCGCCCGCATTGAGCATCTGGAAGGCATGCTCCTCTTCTGGCCGTTCATGGCCGCAGTGGACTCGTTCCAGCAGTGGGTCTACGAGAACCAGAAAGAGGGCGCGGACCCGGCGGCCTGCGACAAAAAATGGGGCGAACTCTGGGATCGCTTCATCCCCGGCGTGGACTACTCCGGGCTGGAGGAAGTCAAAGTCACCGGCTGGCATCGCAAACTGCACATCCACCAGGTACCGTTTTATTATGTAGAGTACGGCCTGGCGCAGTTGGGCGTGGTGCAAATCTTTGGGAATGCGCGCACCGACCAGGCCAGCGCGGTGGCCGCCTACCGCAAAGCACTTTCGCTGGGCGGGATGGTGACCCTGCCGGAACTTTTCGCCACTGCAAGGGCAAAGTTCGCCTTCGATGCGCCCACTGTCAAGAAAGCCGTGGATTTGATGGAAGGCGTTGTGAGGGAATTGGAATCCAAATTGTAGGGGTGCCCCTTGTCCCCTTCACCCTGCGGGTACTGCGCGGGGATGATATGGTCGCCCTTTTGGGGCAGGGACAAGCCCTGCCCCTACAAGGCACGGAGGAATTCATGAACTGGGT
>JAPLGV010000069.1 GCA_026389975.1 Chloroflexota bacterium | reverse complement strand
TATGCCCGTGCCCCGTCTCCCGACTACCACGCGGGAACCGGGACTACCGTTGTTTGAACATGTAACCTTGATGTGCAACGGTCACTATGGTGTTGGGCCGCTCTGGGTCGATCTCTATCTTCTTTCGCAGGTTCTTGATATGCCAGCGCACCAGCCCAGGATTTGCAATCTCACCTGGATAATTCCATACCGCTTGAAGGAGCTGCCGGCTGGTGAAAACTTCTTGCGGTTGAGCCATCAGGAAATACAGTAAATCAAATTCAGTAGGCGTCAACACCGATTCTTTTCCCCTTACATGAACCATGTGAGTGTGTTGATCCAGGGTGATTTCACTTGCTATGAGCGTAGAAGACGGCCAGTCCCCCACCCGGGGGGGGGGTGATTGTCCACGTCGAAGTAAGGCCCTGATACGGGCCTTGAATTCCAGTAAATCAAAGGGCTTGGTCATATAATCGTCGGCGCCTTGATCCAAGCCCAGCACCCGATCTGAGATTGTGCTGCTTACAGTCAAAAAAAGGATCGGAATGGAAGCCAGGTTGGTGTCCCTGCGCATTCGCCGGCATACCTCCAGCCCATCCAGGACGGGCATGTCGATATCCAAAACTACCAGAGCGATAGGATGCCGCCTGGCGACGGTGAGCGCTTCCAGGCCATCGTGAGCGGTTAACACTTCATAACCAGCGCCCTTCAGGCAGTGCTGAATTGCCCAAACCAGATCGGGCTCATCGTCTGCCACCAGAATATAAGTCTTTGACATCTTTCCTCTATAGGGTGTTCTCCCCGTATGCTGTGCATTCAGTTGATTCAACTGCCAGGCGGGTCAGCCGGCGGACTTCATTCAAATCAAAGGGTTTGGCGATAAAGCCAATGAATAAGTTGTTTTTGAGACCTTCAATGATGGTACTGTCTTCCTGGTAATAAAATCCAGATATCAGTATGATGCTGGTGCGTGGACTGCGCTGGCGGATCAAGGCAGCCAGGCTAAAGCCGTCCATGTCGGGGATCTTGGCGTCCACAAAGGCGACCTTATAGTTTTCTTGGGCGAGATATGCGAGCGCTTGGCGGCCACTTTTCGCACTTTTGACAGCAAATCCAGCCGGGCGGAGTGCACGCTCGATCACCCAGCAAAGATCTTCTTCGTCATCTACTACAAGGACATGAATCGTTTCAAATTCCATCTTTAGGCTCTGACCTCAAAGGATGCCTGGCAGCCGCACGATAAAGGTGCTGCCTTTACCAACCTCGCTGTGAACTTCTATCACACCTTGATGCTGTTGGATGATGGTGTGGCAGATTGATAGGCCCAAGCCAACCCCTTTTCCTACCGGCATGGTGGTGAAGAAGGGATCGAAAATCTTGCTCAGGTTTTCAGGAGGGACGCCGCCACCGGTATCCATGAAGCGGATCTCTACCTGGCCGGCTGAATTGGCTTCTACCGCGATCTTCAGCAATCCACCCTCCGGCATGGCGTTACAGGCGTTCAGGATCAGGTTGGCAAAGACTTGTTGAAGCATCTCGTGACTTCCGTATAAATGGGGTAGGTCCGGTTGGTAGGTCACAGATACAATGACATCTTGCAATTTAATCTGGTTGGATAACAGCGCCAGGTCCTCGTCGATGATGGCGTGTAGATTAATTTCCTTCTTCTCCCATTTGCCTGCCGGCCTGGCAAACTTAAGTAGATTTTCGATGATCAACGACGCTCGCCGGGTGGCGGCGTAGATTTTTTGCAAGCCTTGTGTGCGTAATTTTAAATCCCTGGGGTTCTCCTGAAGCAATTGAGTGCTGGCCGAAATGATCCCCAAAGGATTGCGCAGCTCGTGGGCGATGCCTCCTGCCATAACTCCCAGTGAAGCCAGCTGAGCGGATTGGAATAGCTTTTCTTCCATACGGCGGTGTTCGGTCAGGTCTCGCCCGACCGCTACAATGCCGGCTACGTTGCCGGAGTCGTCGCGCATCAGTGAACAACTCCAGGCAATGGGCACCTCTTTTTTGGTGGCAGTCAGCAGGTTGGCCTCGGTATGTTGGACGCTTCCAACATGAACCAGTCTGTCTAACATACTGGTCATGACCAGCTGCTGGTCAGGGCTGCAAACCGAAATCAACGATCGCCCTTTCACTTGTTCACTCTTCATACCTGAAGCCACTTCAGAGGCGCGATTCCAGGTAATGATATTACTTTTGGGATCCAGCGAGACCACCAGGTCATTGGCGCCTTCTACCACACTAGCCAGGTGACGCTCGATGCGCCGCACCTCTTCTCCCAGTTGCTCCCGTTCGGTCACGTCGTCCATCAGCAACATCACGTTCTCGACATGCTCAGCCTCCGCAATCTTCCCGCCGGGGGGGCGTGGGGACAGGAAAATAGGGATTAACCGGTAATAATATATCCGGTTTGACAGACCCGGGGCATGATAGGCCACTTTAAAAGCTTCGGGCGAACGACCAGTCTGGAAAACCTCCTGGACGCGCTGGGCGAGGCGGGTATAATCCAACAATACCTGTGGAAACACTACATCCAATTTATGGCCGAGGGTGGTCTGTTCTTTACGACGAGTCTTTTCAAGAAAGTTATGGTTGACTGAGACAATCCGCATGGATCGGTCGATCGCGACCAGGCTACTGGGGATGCTTTCTATGATGCGGGAGGTGAATAGTTTCTGGTTTCCAAGCTGGAGGCAGTTTTCTTCTAGCGCTGCTATTGTTTGTTTCAGCTCGGTAATATCCCGCGTGAGACTGCCGGGCATAAAACCTTTAGCGGTCGGGATGATAAATAACGCCATCTGAATGTTGCGCCGAGTGCCGTTGGGGCGTTGAATTTCTAACTCCACTAACTTGTCCAACGATGGAGATTTGCTCTTCTTAATCGAGTCCAGGAATAAAGCCATTTTTTCTTCGTAAATGGTTTTTCTACTGCGTTCGTCGGTGACTATTCCCAACTGAAAATTGACGTCCCAAATTAAACGGCCCAGAACTTCAGCTCGAGTAAGCCCGGTTATGTCTTCTTCGGCCTGGTTCCATTCAATAATGCGCCACTCTTCATCAGTTAGAACAATGCCATCCCAGATTCGTTCGATAGCATAACGAAATTGTAGTGCGCTCATGGCCGGGAAAGAATGGTCGGCTTCGGGTGTAACGCCTTCGTGGTAGTCCCGGCTCCCGCGAGGTAGTCCCGGTTCCCCGTATAAGCGTCGGGACGATGCCAGCGAGGTAGTCCCGGTTCCAGCACGGGGCACGGGGCACGGGGCCAGGTCAGTCACCAGGCGGGCATTGGACGGAGTAGTCCCGGTTCCCGTACGGGACGAGGGATCGAGCGACTCGTGGAAAAGTTGGCAGTCTTTTCTGAGGATCCGACATGATGTA
>JAPLGV010000509.1 GCA_026389975.1 Chloroflexota bacterium | reverse complement strand
TCGGATGCACTAGGTCGATCCCAAGAATTCCGGCTGGGCATTGCCTGGTGGTCAGTCCTTACCGCTTTCAAAGTTGTCTTCTGGCTGGGTGACCGCATATTCCCCGCCAAACTCTGTTCTCTACAGGGTTCTGTTGGATATTCGTCCGCTGTTGTACTGGTGATACTTTAGTTTTTCTCTATAGTATGCTTTTTTATTTGTATTCGGCTGGCTTGATTTGCATACGAACCTTCGTTGCGAAGAGAAGCAAGCAGTCCTGTCCATGCGAGGGGCTAACAGTGCTTGTACAGAATAATTCCGTATAACATCCATCCTGGCATGTTATCCGGAATTCCCCTACACCTGCTCAAACCTCTCCACCGGTACCACAAAAATCGTGGCGCGTTTCTCGCCCTCGGGGGCGGGGCAACACGTCTCCTTCAAGACCTGGATGGCGGCCTCCACTTTCCCGTCGTCCACGCCCACCAGCAGGGTGGTTACGCCGCGCCGCAGCAGGCCGCCGGTTGAAGCGATGCGCGTTACGCGGAAATGGCCGGCTGTCAGTTCGCGCGTGACGGGGTCAGAGTCCACATCCCGGAGGATGGCAATAATCATTTTCATGGCGCACACTCCTCTGCTCTACCGGGAGGCTAAGCCCCCGGCGAAGCCCTAGAATTCCTCGAACCGTTCCACCGGAATAGTAAAAACCGTTGCTCCGCCCACTGTCACCGGCACGGGAGTCGGCAGCGGCAGCGGCGAGCCTTCCAGCGGGATGGCCAGATATTCCACCCGCTGGCGGCAGGACTTTTGCAGCGCCACCCGCACTTCGTCCTCCTTGCCCTCCGGCAGGCCCACCAACAACGTGGCATTGCGCCGTCCCAGGAAGCCGCCGGTGCTGGCAAGGTGAAAGACGGGCACGCCCAACACACCCAGAGCGCGTGTCGCCAGGTCTACGTCCTGTTCCTGGACGATGGCTGTCATCAAAAAACGAATGGGGAAATTTTCCATCTGAGACTCCTATTAGGTGCCCCGTGCCCCGTGCGGGAACCGGGACTACCTCGCTGGAACCGGGACTACGGAGACCACCGCATCGGTCGGGTCGTCCAGCGTGACCGTCTGTCCGTTGGGGAAGACGACCAGCGTCTGGTCTGCGTGGCGGGTAATGGTCAGACCCCTATATTTTACCGCAACTGACCAGGGAAATGGATTCTTTCCGCTCAAGACGACCCGCAGCCCCGTGCTGGAACCGGGACTACCACGCGGGGATTCGATCCTGACCCCGAGCGTGCTCAGGAACAAACCGAGCGGCGCGAGCCCCTGAACCGGATTCCGTTCCCCGATGCCTGCCCCGCTTTCGGCGTGGTAGGCACGCGCAAAGGCGTGCTGCTGCTTGAGATTTTGGATGACCGCCGACATCAGCCGCGCTGTCAACTGGGCCGCTTCCGCCCGCAGACCGTAACCCAGCAGCCCCTCGCCGATGAATGCGTTCCAGGGCAGGTGGACGGCCTGGCAAACGGGAGCGGATTCCAAGCCCCGTGCTGGAACCGGGACTACCACGTTGGGGGAGGCCGCGCCCCGTGCTGGAACCGGGACTACTTCGCAAACCGGGATGCCGAACGGTCCCCCGAACCGGTCGGCGGCCAGCAGGGTCCGGTTGACGATGTTCAGGGCGCGGCGCGAGTTGGGGATCCCGGCCCACAGCGGCAGGAAGAGAGTCACATCTTCGGCGGAGAAGTCCATCACGGAAACCGAAACCTGGTCGCGTTTTTCCAGCCCGGCCACTTCGATTTCAGCCACGCGGGTGTAGACCATTCGAGTGGTGGCGACGGCCAGCCCCGCGCCCCACTGGAAGTCCTTGCGTTCCAGGCGTTCGGTCTGGGGCGCCTCGCCGTTTTGCCCGCGCAGACTGACTTCCGGCCGGCGGGCGGCTTCTCCCTTCAGTTCAAGCCGGATGAGCAGGCGGACGGGCTGTCGGAATGACTGGCCGAGGGCGAACGTCCCCGCGCCGCCCTGAGTGCCAAGCGGTTTCCCCGCCGGGCTGCAGTGGGTGTCGCGGTCGCGCAGATGGTAGAGCACGGCGTCGGCGTCCCAGCATTCTTCGGTCAGGGTGCGCAAACGTCCGGATTCCACTTCCCATTTCGCGCGGTTTTCGGGCTGGTCGAGCGCCTCGGCGATGTGCGCCTGCGCATCGGCTTCCCGGCACAGCAGGGCCGCCAGGGCCGGGCTTTCGGAGGTGGAGATTTCGGCTCCCTGCCCGCCTGCCTGCCATATGCTGAAGGCCGGGTTGTCTTCAAGACCGCTCTGCAGGGGATGATCCCATTCGGGGAAGCCGTCGCCGTCACGGTCGCGAGACCCGTCGAACCAGCAGCGGGTAAAGGCTTCCAGCCCGGGCTGGACTTCCCGCAGAAAATCCAGGTCACGCGTATGCTGGAAGGTTTGCCAGGCGAGGCTTGCCAGGAGCGGGGCGGCCAGCCAGCGCCCGCGTTGACCAGCCAGGCCGGGCTTCCAGTCCACTGCACCATCCTCGGACTGGGCGGCGAGGAAGTTACGCACCAGACCGGCGGCCAGTTCCGGCGCGCCGGGCAGCAGGCTGGCGAGGGTGCAGGCTTCCAATGGCGGCTGCCCGCTCCACAGGTGGGGGTAATCGCTGCCATCGCCGCGCGGAGAATAACCCTGGTCCGGCTGGCGGGTGAGCACGAAGGATGGATTGGGAAGGTGCTGGCTGGGGCCGAAGAACAGGCCGAAGGCGGTCTTCTGGCTGAGGGCGAAGGCCGCGTCCCAGTCCGGGTCGCCGGTGCGGACCTCGATGGTCTGGGCGGCATTGACCATTTCGATCTTTGCCCGTTCAGCCTCCCAGGGACGGGCTGCAGTGCGGCGGGCCAGTTCGAATGATTCTTTCGGCGTGGCAAGGGCGGCCTGCGCCCAGGTCCGTGTGCATGTGCCTCCGGCAGCCAGGGCCAGGTCGAGGGTCAGGGACGGGTACGGTCCCGGCCCGGGCTGGGGTCCGCCGGTGAGGAAGATGACCGGCGCGAGTTCCGCGCTGCGCCCGGCCAGGATGTTTGCCGATTGCATGGAGAGCGGGGCGAGGCTTTGTCCTTCCAGGGGGACAAGTTGTCCGCAAAGTTCGAGCAGGAGGCTGGCAGGTTCGCCGCTGTGGTTGGTGACGGTGAAACGCCCGGCGACGGTGTGCGAATCGGGAGCCCAATATTCGGCCACCACGTCAATGCTGGGGATGGGGGAAAAATCGAGCATGAGGAAATTGGGGAAGAAACGGCGCAGGCGCGGCGGGAGCGGAAAAACGGCCGGGTCGGAGACAGTCTGGCCGCCGAGGGTGAAGCGCGGAAAGAGACGCATCATGCGGGCACGCAACCCGTAGGTGGTGCGCAGGGACAGAGCAGGCGGGTCGCCGCCGCCGGTTTCGAGTTCCCAGATGTGGTCGTTGACGTAGTCGGGGGTACACAAGCGAAAATCTGCCGCCAGGGAAAGGGCGAGCGGGTCACCGGGGCCGAGAGTCCAGTCGCGCATAAAATACTGCTCCTAGCATAAATTTTTGAACTGAAGAAGCCAAAAAGTAAAAAAAACGACAATTTACTGCTTCTTGCATAAAACTATGAACTTTCCTGTATTGAAGGGCTCGAATCTAACGGGATTTCGGTTCAGATATTTACGTGGTAGTCCCGGTTCCAGCACGGGACGTGGTAGTCCCGGGTCCAGCACGGGACGCAGTACTCTGTGGGTTAAATATTTACGCAGTACCCTGTAAGTATACGGTTTTTTTGGCCTGAGGTCAAAGGTTTTGTGCTAAAATAATCTAAATCCTACGAGGAAATATGCCAAACCCTGAAGAACCCCGCGATAAATTCCACCGCCTGTTGGACTCCGAAGCCGAGACACAGGCCGAGCCGCCTGCCGAGGAGTTTACTCCCGGCGGCGGGACGCCCCCCATCCGCCACCCGGCGGTGGACGAGAATGGTATGTCTCTGCCGCGCCGTGTGGAAGAGATTGACATGGGAGCTACGCGCGTCGGCCAGGCGGCTTACGAGCATACCCCCGGCCCGACGGTGCGCCGCCCGACGACGACCCGGCGTGTGCCGCGCGCGCGCCTCCACGAGCCTTTCAACTGGCCGAAGGCGGGCGGCTGTCTGCTGCGCGGACTAATTATCAGCATCTTTGTCGTCGTGGCACTGGGGCTGGTCCTAGCGGCGGCCGGCATATATGAGTATTACTCCATCGCCGCCACCCTGCCCAGCGTGAGTGACTTGCAGCAACGCGCTTCGCAGTTCGAGACGACACACATCCTTGACCGCAACGGGGATGTCTTATACGAAATCAACGACCCTAACGCGGGCCGGCGCACATACATCCCGCTGAATGGAATATCTCCCTACCTGGTGGCGGCGACGCTTTCGACCGAAGACAAGGATTTTTACACGCACGGCGGATTCGACCCGCTTGCCATCGTGCGCGCCTTCTGGGAGAACATCACCAGCGGAGAAACCGTCTCCGGCGCTTCGACCATTACCCAGCAGTTGGCGCGGGCTTTGCTCTTCACGCCCGAGGAACGCGGCCAGCGGACCTATATGCGAAAAGTGCGCGAGGCCATCCTGTCCGCCGAAATCGAGCGCCGCTACAGTAAAGACGAAATCCTCGAACTCTACCTCAACGAAATCTATTACGGCAACCTGTCCTATGGTGTGGAAGCCGCCGCCGAGACCTATTTCGGCGAAACTGCCGGCCAGTTGAACCTCGCTGAAGCGGCTTTCCTGGCCGGTCTGCCGCAGGCCCCCTCAGTGTATAACATCTACGCCAACCGGGACATCACCATGGTCCGCTACCAGAACGTCATCATGGGGATGCTCGCATTGAGTGGTGAACGTCACTGTATCTACGTCAGCAACGCCCCTGACCCGGTCTGTGTGGACGGGACGGCCGCCGCGGCTGCCATCCAGGAAGTCAAGAACCGGACCTTCACTCCGCCCACAACCGACATGCGTTACCCGCACTGGGTTCAGTATATCCGTACCCTGCTTGAAGAGGCCTTCGACCCGCAGACGATTTACCGCTCCGGTTTTACCGTCTACACCACGCTCGATCCGGATCTGGAAGATGCTGCCCAGCAATCCGTCGCGGCCCAGGTGACGGCCCTGGCGGACAAACACGTCACAGACGGGGCGCTGGTGGCAATTAAACCGTCTACGGGCGAAATCCTGGCAATGGTCGGTTCGCCTGATTTCTACAACGATGTCAACGCCGGGCAAATCAACATGGCAATCAGCCCCACGCGCCAGCCCGGTTCGTCCATCAAACCCTTTACGTACCTGGCCGCCTTTGAAAAAGGCTGGACTCCCTCCACGCTCATCTGGGATGTACCTTCGGAATTCTCGCCCTCCGGCCTGCCCAATGACCCGAATCCGCTATACGTGCCGAACAACTTCGACCATAAATTCCATGGCCCTGTCACTGTCCGGGTAGCGCTGGCAAACTCGTACAACCTCCCAGCGGTCAAGACGCTGCAATTCGTCGGCGTTTACGATGACCCGAACACACCCCAGAAAGATGGTCTGATTGGCATGGCCGAGCGCATGGGCATTACCAGCCTGACGAGCGCTGGCTACGGCCTGTCGCTCACCCTGGGCGGCGGTGAAGTCAGCTTGTTGGAGATGACGGGCGGATACGCCGTCATCGCGAATGGCGGGCTGAGGGTTCCGCCCGTGGCGATTACCAAGATCGTGGATTTCCAGGGCAACGTGATCTACCAGTACGCGCCCCCGGCCGGCGAACAGGTCATCCGTCCTGAACATGCTTTCCTGATGTCGTCCATCCTCTCCGACAATTCCGCTCGTACACCCGTCTTCGGTCCGAATTCGATTGTCAACCTGCCCTTCCAGGTGGCGGTCAAGACCGGGACCTCGAACGATTCGCGCGATAACTGGACGCTCGGCTACACCCCAGACCTGGCAGTGGGTGTCTGGGTGGGAAATGCTGACTACACCCCGATGGAAAATACCACCGGTTTGACCGGTGCCGGACCGATCTGGGCCGAGTTCATGACTTTTGCCATCAACCGCCTGACCGGTGGCAATCCAACGCCTTTCGTGCAGCCAGGAGGCATCGAGGAATACACCATCTGCACAGTCTCTGGCACGAAACCGTCACAGTGGTGCCCCAGCCAGCGCGAGGAGTATTTCACTGCTGGCCAGCCGCCGCTGCCTCCTGAAGATGACCTGTGGCGTAAAATACAGGTGGACACTTGGACGAACCTGGAGGCCTCACCAGAATGTACTGATGCTTATATTGATGAATATATGGCAATCAATGTTGTCGAAGAGTGGGCGCGCAACTGGATCCGTCAGGACGAAAGCGGCCAGCAATGGGCGCGCGATATGGGATTCGAGGAAATTTTCTTTATCCCTGACAGGAAGTGCAGCGCCAGCGACCCGCGCCCGCATTTGCAATTCGCGGGCCTGGAGGATGGACAGACAATTACGCAGAACTCACTGGATATTAGCATCCTGGCCGATGCCACCGACGGATTCCGCTCCTGGCTTCTGGAATGGGGCCCGGGTGGCGAGCCGACAGACTGGACAACGCTGATCGGCGACATTGGCACGGCCGTTCCTGAGCCGATCAAAGTCTACACCTGGGATTTGACCGGAATCCCGGACGGACAGATTACCCTACGCCTGTACATGCGGGCTGACAACGACGGCTATTGATCCCAACCGAGATACCTATGCCGATGCCGTCTATCACTCCTGCACCGCCGCCTACCTCCACGCTGATCCCAACCGAGATACCCACTCCAACTCCAACGGAAACTCTCACTGCAACCTTAACGGATACTCCCACTGCAACTTCAACGGATACTCCCACTGCAACTTCAACGGATACGCCAACACTCACCGAGACGCCCACCACTTAGAATGGTTCTTTGGGAATCGCCATTTTGAAGGGATAAATAAGGGTATGGAATTCCCAAAGGTCCTTAAAAATAAAATGCCTCGAAACGAAATCCGGGGCATTTTGCGATAACATTTCGCATTTTATGGTGTGACTATCGGGCGCCAGGCTGGGTCAAAATCCATGGGAAGGGCATTCGTCAGGCGGGTGATAGCCCCCGTACCATCCGCCTTTATGCGATTAATATCGTAATCAAAGCGAACGGAATCCTCGATATCCACGCTTTCATAAGCTACCCAGATCCCATCTGGCGAGTAATCAATGTGATTGCCGTATGCCTGCATCCGCAGGTGAACTGCACCGGCGATCTGGTGTTCGTAGTCAAAGAGCATCAACCAGCCAAGTTGTTGATCCCCGCTTGTCTCACCAAACAGGATGGTCTTACCATCTGGTGACCAGAATGGCTTCTTCTTCAGAAATGGAACCGGTGCGTTCCATGCGCTGGCGCAGGTCTTCCCTATCAATAAAATCCATGATCATTTACTGGCCTTGCTCACCGACGACAAAGTGATCGGTCACGCGTGGCAAGTTGGTGTGACGCAGGTTGGCGAGGATGACCGCTTCCAACCGGAACTGACGGGCGTATTCATCGGAGGGGAACAGGTTTTCCTTCACCGCCACATCCACGCCCAGATTCTCATCCACGGCGCGGTAAACCGATCCCATGCCGCCCTGGCTGAGAATTTCGACAATCCGGTAACGTTTGTGCAACAGTGAGCCGCGTTCGAGTTTCGCACCCATAACGGGATAATTAAATCGGAAACGGAAACCTGCCAGACAATTTGTAAAGCAACCGCAAAGTTTCAGGCGGCTTTCTTGGCTAACTTCAGTTTGACAAAAATCCATGGCGCGCCGGCAGAGACCCAGGCCCCGACCAGTGTGTAACGGATAAACCGCAGAAGGTAGGGAAGCAGCGCTTCTGCTTCCGGGGCGATCAATCCGAAGACCACATCCAGGCCGATATAGAAGACCAGGATGCCGACCGCCCCTAACACAAAGCGCAGGATGCGTTTCCAGATGGGACCGTCGGTACTGAACCCGCCCTGGCGGTTGAACCAGGCCAGGCCGGCCAGCAGGCCGAACAGGGTCCCACCCGTGGTGATGCCACCGCTCAGGGAAATGGTTTCCGTTGCATATTGTGCCCAGGCCTGCGGTGGTTGCCAGTTCGTGATTTTCAGCCAAAGGAAGGGAATGAGGGGGAACAGAATGAGCACCAGCGAGCCAAGGAAAGACGCCAGGATTTGTTGCCCCACGCTCATCTTTTTTAGCCAGGCAGTGACCGGTTCCCAGAAACGCAGTACAAGCCACAGCAAAAATGCTCCTATCAACCAGCCCAGAATTACGTCGTGCGGAAAGTGAACACAAAGGTACAGGCGCGAGATGCCAATTAGCAGAATAATCAGGATTGCGATCAGCCATCCCCACCACTTGCGGAGGCTGGCCGCCAGCATTCCCCACACGCCAACTGCAATCTGGGCATGGCCGGAGGGCACGCCGAAGGAAGTCTCTCTGGCATAACTGATCACTTCCGTACTATACCAGTACGGACGCGGTCCATGGAAGGCCATTTTGAGTGCGTCGTTGACCGAAGTGCTCAAAAGAAGGATAATACCAACTCGTAAGCCGATGCCGGCCTCCATGCACCAGTAGAGTGCTGGCAGGAGCAGTAGAAAAAAATTTTCAGTCCCGAAGAAGGAGAAGACTTCCATGGGCGTCTTCAGCCAACTGCCCAGGTTCTGAAAGAAGATGTTCCAGGTGATGCCGACGTTCCAGATGGTTTCCATAGAACGACTCCTTGAGATTGACGAATATTGAATATATATTGTACACTCAAAGTATGAAACGTGAGCTTGCGCGTTTTTGGGACTTTCCATCCGCAGCCATCCTGACCCTGATCCTGCTGACCGTCTCTCAGCGTCTGTACACCACCGACTGGGCTCCGGGCCTGGAGACCGCGCTGCTCCTGACCGTCTTCGGCGTCCTGCTGGGACTGGCGCTCGGTTTCAGTCAATTCAAACGCGGGGGCGTCTTCTGGCTTGTGTTTGGCTTCAGCATCACTTTAATCCCATTGGTGGCAGGCGGGATTTTGTATCATAAAACCCCCTGGCTGGAGCGCATGATCAGCCTGGGCGGGCGGCTGGGATATTCCCTGTTCCTTTTTGTAACCTCTCAACCAGTCCCGGATACGGCCCTGTTCGTCGTTTTTACGGAGCTTGGTTTCTGGGCCATCAGTTTGCTGGCCGGTTACTCTCTGACGCGCCGCGGGGATTTTGCCACGGCGGTTGCGCCGGCCGGGATCGTGTTGTTTATTATCCAGTTGTATGATTCGGGCGCGGGGGACCGCGTGTTTACCCTGGCACTTTACGCGTTCCTGGGCCTGCTTTTGCTCGGACGGTTAACGTATGTCCGCAAGCGGCAGTTCTGGAAGGAGCAGCGCGTCTCATTTTCTGCCGAATCATGGACTTACTTGAACCTTGCCATCCCGGTCGCGGCTTTGGTACTGATATTCCTGGCCTGGGTTGCGCCCACCAGCGCGCGGCAGGGTGTTACTGCCTGGGAGAGTATCACCCGCCCGCTGGATAAGCTGCGTCAGAACCTTGACAATGCAGTCGCCGGTTTGCGAGTTAATGAGCAAGGAGCAATAGTCGAATTTTATGGCGATACACTTGCCCTGGGTCAGAGCGCCTCGACAGGCAATACTGTATACCTGCAGATCCGCGTTCCACTCACCGGGAACGCAGACCGTTACTACTGGCGTGTCCGCACTTACGATCAGTACCTGGATAATAACTGGCAGAGTGTATATACCTTTAAGGAGCCTTTCAATCCCGACCAGCCTTCTCTTCCGCTGGCGGATATCCATGGCCTTATGAGCGAATTCGTCTTTACCGCCCCCCAGGCTAATTTGGCCGTGCTGGTCACACCCGCGCATCCGATCTGGGTCAGTCGCCCTTCCATCCTGAGCTTCGCTCTGTCCACGGATAATAGTATTGATCCGCTTATGTTCCGCGCCAATCCGCCTATCCTGATCGGCGAGCATTATGTCGTCCATGCCAATATCTATAACCCGACCGTCGCCCAACTCCAACAGGCCGGGACGATC
>JAPLGV010000517.1 GCA_026389975.1 Chloroflexota bacterium | reverse complement strand
TTCCATGAGGCCAACATTCCTTTTGAGACCCATCTACGCCTCCTTAAAACTATGTGTCATCGCGAGCCACAACCACCGGGATGCCCCCTGCAAGCGAGGAGACTGCTTGCCCTTCCCCCTTCGGGGAACTTCGGCGGGGACCTTCCCCTTCGGGGACGATGTCAGCGGGTACGCCGTCGTCGCCGCTACGCGGCTCCTCGCAGCGACAGAAGAATTTTAACATGGTATATTATCCCATCCTCGTTTCTTTAGTTAAAAGTGACAATACTCATGGATTATTCATTCCAGACATCCTCTTGGGGATGAATGAATCGTCTTTATAATGATACTAAGTGGATTTCTAGTTTTCTTATTGTACAATCCATCCCATATCAGGAGGTTCGCATGGCAGGTTCTCATCACATCAGCCGCCGCGATTTCATCAAAATCACTACGGCGGCCGTGGGTACGGTTATCGGTGCGGCAATTGGCCTGCCGGCCATCGCCTTTCTGATTGATCCAGCGCTCAAGGCAGGCAAGGCTGACGCCTGGATGCCACTGGGAAAACTGGTGGATTTCGAGGTCGGAAAACCGACCCTGGCTACTTTCACACGCAGCAAAGTCAATGGCTGGGAGAAAAGCGTCAACAGTTACGGTGTGTTTGTGTTGCGCACGTCGGATACGGAAACGCTGGTGCTCTCCAATAAATGCACACACCTGGGCTGCCACGTCAACTGGAATGTGGACAAGCAGGAATATATCTGTCCCTGCCACGATGCCCAGTTCGGGATAAACGGCGATGTGTTGGGCGGCCCGCCGCCCCGTCCGCTGGATCGTTTTTCCGGTGACCAGGTCAAGGTCGAGGACGGCACGCTGCTCATTCATTTCCTGGAAGGGTAACGATTATGTGGAATAAGCTTTTCGCCTGGCTGGATGAACGTCTCGCTCTGAATGACCTGTATAAAGCTACCCTCGACCGCCCCGAACCGAAGGGCAACTGGTGGAACACGCTTGGCTCGGCCAGCCTTTTCCTGTTCCTGCTCCAGGGTGCGACCGGTATTTTCTTGAGCGTGTATTATACCCCCTCCCCTGACCACGCCTACGACAGCATCCAGTACATCATGAATGGAGTCGCTTTTGGCTGGCTGATCCGAGGCATCCACCACTGGGGAGCGTCGGTGATGGTGCTGGTTGTCTTCATCCACATGCTGCGGGTCTTCGTAACCGCCTCGTATAAATACCCGCGCGAGTTGACCTGGATGATTGGTGTGGGCCTGTTGCTGTGCACGCTGGGGATGGGTTTTACCGGCTACCTGCTGCCCTGGAATCAGAAAGCCTACTGGGCCACGACGGTCGGTACAGCCATTGCTGGAAGTGTACCCTGGATTGGCTCCTTCATCCTGAAAGCTTTACGCGGCGGGCCGGACCTGAGCGCGCTGACCTTGAGCCGGTTCTTCGCGGCCCACATCTGGGTGCTCCCCGCCGTACTGGCCGGGCTGATTGGCGTCCACCTGTTCCTCATCATCAAGCACGGCGAATCAGAATTCCCGGGCAAGGACGAATAAAGGAGCGCGGAAATGAAAGAAGAACAAAAGAAGAACGTCCACGAAAAATACAAGATCGCCTTGCAAAAAGGCGAGCGCTTCTGGCCGGACAGCATTTTCAAGGATTTGCTGGTTTCACTGGCGATTTTTATCATTCTGATTATGCTGGCAACCTTCATCGGCGTGCCGGGCGAACCGAAAGCAGACCCCAGCGATTCGGCCTACGTCCCAAAACCGGAGTGGTACTTCCTGTTCCTGTTCAAGTTCCTTGCCGTTTATGGACAAATCCCGCTGCTGGGAAAAATTGAGTGGATTGCCACGGCAGTCATCCCTGGCCTTGCCATCCTGCTCTTGTTCGCCCTGCCATTGATAGACAAAAATCCTTACCGTCACTATTCCCGGCGTACCATGGCGCTGGGCATCATGGGTGTCTTCGTTGTAAGTATGGTTGTCTTAACGACCATCTCCGGTGTCCCCGCAATCTCTGGCGACAGCGGCATGTCCACGATGACACTGCTTCAATTTCTGACCGGTCTGGTCATCCCGATACTGGCCTACATCATTCTGGTTGGATCGTCATTCCTGGCGAAAAAATCCGAGCCCCGTGCCCCGTCCCCCGTGCGGGAACCGGGACTACCACGCGAGAACCGGGACTACCTCGCCCCGTCCGGGAACCGGGACTACCCCGCTGGAACCGGGACTACCTCGCCGTTTGCCAGCCGCCTGCAAAAATGGACGGCTGTCATTGCGTCAGTGTTGATGGTCGTTGTGGCCGTTGGTGTGGTTATTCTGGCTCCGCCAGCCGCGCCCGGCACTGAGGTCCAGTTGGCGAATACGCTCACCGAACAGATCCTGCTCGGTCAAGACCTGTATTCGATCAACTGCGTCGAATGCCACGGTGCAGAGGGTGAAGGTGGTGAGGTCATAGGCGTGGAAGGATTCGAGGGCGTTGTCCTCAACCCGATTAACACCAAAGACATCATGTACACCTTTACCGATGAGACCCTCGCCAACATCATCGCCTACGGCCAGCAGGAAAAAGAGCATGCCATGCCGCCTTTTGGCCGCGCCTACGGCGGCGAACTCTCGCCTTCCGATATAGATTACATTGTGACTTTCCTACGCTACAGCTGGGATGACCGCGCTGAGATGCCTGCCGGAGCGATCAGTTCCATCCCGGCGCTGAATCCGGGCGAAGTGCCCTCCTGGGATATCCACATCCAGCCGTTGGTCAAGCGGTATTGCATTTCGTGCCACCGGGCCGGGAAGCAGAACAATAACTACCTGGAGACCTCCTACCAGGAAATGTTGACCACCGGCGACAATGCCCCTCTGATTACTGCCGGCGACCCCGAAAGCCTGCTGCTGAAACTTATCAACGGGCAGGAGGGCAAGGACCCGGTTACGGATAAAGTCATCCGCCAGATGCCGCCCACGAAACTGCTCAACCCGCTGTATGTGGATATGCTGACCCGCTGGGTGATGGCTGGCATGCCACAGACGGCCGAGGAAGCCGCGGCCCTGTCCGCGACCGCCACCCCGACCGGCGAGTTGCCAGCGGCTCCCACAGCGACTCCTACGCCGTAGAAAAACAAAAGGCAAAAAGCAAAACAACCTTTACTAAAAAAGGGCCGCCTCGCAAAGGAGACGACCCTTTTGTTTTTCGTTTTTTGCTTTTTATCCCATGTGCTTGATAATCGCGTCACCGAACTCCGAGCACTTGATCTCCGTCGCGCCGTCCAGCATGCGCGCCAAGTCGTAGGTAACGGTCTTGGCATTGATGGCGCCTTCCATGCCTTTCAGCACCAGGTCGGCGGCTTCGCCCCAGCCCATGTAGCGCAGCATCATCTCGCCCGAGAGAATGACCGAGCCGGGGTTGACCTTGTCCAGGTCGGCGTATTTCGGCGCGGTGCCGTGCGTGGCTTCAAAGATGGCGTGACCCGTCACATAGTTGATGTTGGCTCCGGGCGCGATGCCCATCCCGCCTACCTGCGCCGCCAGCGCATCGGAGATGTAATCGCCGTTCAGGTTGGGAGTCGCCAGCACGTCGAATTCGCGCGCGCGCGTAATGGTCTGCTGGAAAACGATGTCGGCAATCGTATCCTTGATGAGCAGTTTCGATTTCCACTTGCCTTCGCCGTGAGTTGGCCAGAGCGCCAGCGCCTCTTCGACTTCCTTTTTGATGTCGTTTTGTTGAGTGGGACTCATCATATCGAAGCCGGGATCAATCGCCTTGGCATTTTCCTCCACGCTCAAATTCGGATTCTTTTCCTTGTTGCCTAAGATCCAGGTCTCACGCTCAGTCACGATTTCGTTACGAAACTCGCGCTTGGCGACGCCGTAGCCCCAATCCTTGAATGCGCCTTCGGTGAACTTCATGATGTTGCCCTTGTGCACCAGGCTCATAATTTTACGTTTGTTTTCCAGCGACCACTGAATGGCGGCGCGCACCAGCCGTTCGGTGCCTTCCATCGAAACCGGCTTGATGCCAATCCCGGCCGTATCGGGGAAGCGCATCTTGGCGTATTCCTTCGGGAAGGCTTCCTTGAACAATTTCTTGAACTTCACGTTGTCGTCCGTCCCGTACTGGAACTCGATGCCGGTGTAAATATCCTCGGTGTTCTCGCGGAAGATGACCATGTCCACGTATTCGGGGTGCTTCACCGGCGAGGGCACACCGTTGTAGTAACGCACCGGGCGCTGGCAGACGTACAGGTCGAGCAGTTTGCGCAAGGCCACATTCAGCGAACGGATGCCGCCACCGATGGGTGTGGTCAGCGGGCCTTTGATACCCACCAGGAACTCGGTGAACGCCTGGACCGTCTCATCGGGCAGCCAGGTCTTAAATTGCCTGAACGCTTTCTCCCCGGCGTAGACTTCCATCCAGTGGATCTCGCGTTTGCCGCCATAGGCTTTCTGGACAGCCGCATCGAAGACACGGACGGAGGCGCGCCAGATATCGCGCCCGGTCCCATCGCCCTCGATAAATGGGATGATCGGCTTGTCCGGAACCTGTAATTTGCCGTCCTTGATGGTGATTTTCTCCCCGCCCACGGGGACTTTGAACTGCGTGTATGCCATTGTTTGTTCTCCTTTCGATATATCGCGGATTATATCAAATTGCGCTGGATGTTGGATGAAAATTTCCCGAATTTGTCCCCAATACCCTTGTCCCCAATATCTTAGTAAAATTGATTGACAAAGTCATTATTTATGCTATTATTTGAATAAGATTCTAACCTTTGTTTCCGCTTCTATGATCCTGCTTTTGATCAGCCCTGGCTATTGGTAACCCCTTTTGTGCTCAAACCCGCGAGTGTGCGCGCTATCTACAAAGACCGCTGGCTGGTGGAGCAGATTCCCCTCAGCGCCAAACAGATGGTGGGCGCACATCGCCAGTTTGTTCATGCCGATGAAAGTATCCAGCGTTTACCCGAATTGGCTTTGCTGGCTGGCTCGATCTTGAGCTCACAGTGGCTGGCATTCCAACCGACTTCTGGGATCGCCAGCCTAAAAGGACGCCAGGACGCCTGTGCCGCATCTTGATGGGCAAGCCATTTCCGAAAGATTACCAATTTCCAGGGCAACTTCGAAAAAAGAACTCCGTCACGGCCCATTTGCCCAAAGGAAACGCTGCTCGCCCCGCAAAAATGCCTTTGGACACCCCTTTGGGGCCTTGTCCAGCCACCTAACCGGCTAAAAATCTATCACTTTTAGCGGAAAGTAAAGTAATTGTTTGATTTCGAT
>JAPLGV010000124.1 GCA_026389975.1 Chloroflexota bacterium | reverse complement strand
GTCGAAACCGTCGTAATCCAGTGGCAGGTTCAACGCTACTTTCCAGCGCAGGTCAAAACGGATACGCTCTACTGCTTCACCATCCGACACGTCATCATAAAATTGGAGAATCAACGCTCCAGCCATCATAGACGGAGGCAAACTGGGACGTCCGTTGTCAGCAGAGTACATCTCTTTCAGATCGTCATCACGCAAGAGCCTGCCGGTCAGGCTGCCCATGCGCCCATAGAACGAATCCGGTGACACACGATGCGGTAGTCCAATGACATCAAAATAGCTGTGCTGCAGTTTGCGTTTTCCAAGCATGGTGGGCTCCTGGCTGATGAATTGCCATAGTTTTACCCCATTTTTGCTTTTTTGAGGAGGGTCCAATATCGACCACTTTTTCAGCAGACTCCTAGGCATCGCCGGGTCAATTATTGGGATCATCATCGGGTTCCTTGCTCAGATTTTCGTTCACTAGTTCAGGTATGAGAAAGGAAACGAAGAATGATGAACAAGATAATTTTCGGTTGACGATAAAAGGGCCCATCATTCCGACGAGCCCTTTTCTTTTGCCAAAGGTAGGTCACGCTTCAAGCGTGACCTACGTAATAACCGGCAGCGCGTTCGGCACCGCCACGCCATACGCCTGTTCCTTCTCGTACTTGAACTGCTGGGTGTACAGACGGTAGTAGTGGCCGCGCAATTTGACAAGTTCGGCGTGTGTGCCCATCTCGGCGATGCGTCCGTCTTCGATGACCACGATGCGGTCCGCCCGGCGGATGGTGCTCAGGCGGTGGGCGATGATGAAGGATGTACGTCCTGCCATCAGGGCTTCCATGCCGCGCTGGATCAGGGCCTCGGTCAGCGTGTCCACGCTGGAGGTGGCCTCGTCCATGATGAAGATTTCGGGCCTTGACAGCACGGCGCGTGCCAGGCTGATGAGTTGTTTCTGGCCCACCGAGAGCAGGTTGCCACCTTCGCCCACGTTCTGGTCGTAACCCTTCTCGAAAGTCAGGATAAAGTCGTGCGCCCCGGCGATTTTCGCGGCAGCTTCGATGTCCTCGTTGCTGGCGTCAAGCCGGCCATAGAGGATGTTCTCGCGGATCGAACCGGAGAACAGGTGCGGGGTCTGGAGCACGATTCCAATGTGTGAGTGAATTGACTGGAGTGTGTACTCGCCATAATTGCGTCCGTTGATACGGATAACGCCTTCCTTTGGCTCGTAGAAACGACACAGCAGGTTGACGATGGTCGTTTTCCCGCCACCGGTTGGTCCGACCAGGGCAATGGTCTCACCCGGTTTGACCTTCAAGGAGAAATCGGTCAGGATCGGCTTGCGGTCTTCGTAGTAGAAGTGGACATGGTCGAACTCGATCTCGCCGCGCATGGTCTCCGCCGGGAAAGCCCCGGGGCGGTTTTGGACCTCGGGGGCGGTGTCGAGCAACTTGAAGATCCGCTCCGCTGAGGCGATGGAATGCTGCATTTCGGCGTAGACGCGCGCCAGGTCCTGCACCGGCCAGATCATGAAGGTCAGGTAAGAGACGAAGGCATGGATACTGCCCAGGCTAAATCCGGCAATCTGACTCTGGATCCCGCCATACCAGACAATCGCACCCAGCGCGAAAGCCGAGACAATTTGCACGGTCGGTAGGAAGAGCGCTGAGAGCCAGGCGGCTCGGTAGGAGGCCTTGTACATGTTGTCGGTGAGGACGGAGAACTCTTTCAGGTTCTCGTCCTCGCGTCCGAGCGCCTTGATCACGCGCACGCCCTGTATGTTCTGGTTGTACTCACCGGTGATCTTTGAGTTGGCCCGGCGCGACTTGCGAAACTCCACCAGGATCTTCTTGCGGAAGTTGACCGCAATGAGTATCAGCACCGGGATGATGCTGAAGACCATCAAACCCAGTTTCCAGTTGATGATCAGCATGAAGACAGTAGACGAGATGACGCTGACAATTGCCCAGGTCACATCGAGCATGCCCCAGGTCATCAGGCTCGAAACGCGGCCCGTGTCCGAGGTCACGCGCGCCATCAGCCGTCCCACAGCGTTCTGGCTGTAGTACGAGAGCGAAAGGTCTTGCAGGTGATTGAAGAGAGCCCGGCGCAGGTCATACTGGATACGTTCGCCCAGGATGCCGGCCAGGTAGATGAATCCGAACACCATCGCCGCCTGTATCAATTGTAAGGCACCGTAAAGCGAGGCGTAGTGGAGCAGGGTGGGGATGCTCCTTTTCATGATGCCCTCGTCAATCATGTATTTGTTGATGTACGTGAAGAGGGCGTCTGACCCGCCGGTCAGGCCGATTAGGAGCAAAAAGCCCACCATCCAACGCCAGTGCGGCCGGAGCAGACCAATGATGCGCTTGAGGGTCGGGGCAGTCAGTTGACTGGTATGTTCTTCTTCTTCGAGTTCAATTACTTCTTCGGGCATAGTTCCTCCAAAGGATGAAAACGGAAGGATGAAGGATGAAAGAAAAAACAGAGTTTCTTTCGTTCTTCGCTTTATCCCTTCTTGTGCAAACGGTTTTTCACTTTGGTTGCGATGGTTACAAGGATCGCGATCAATGTGTCTGTTTCCTTGATGAGAGAATCTAGTTTTTAGGCTTTGACGATCCCAGATTCGACCAGCAGTTCAAGCCAGTAGGCGGTTTCGTCGAGTTCCTATAATGCGCCTTAGATTTTGCTGATGAAATCGGCGTCAGATTTGGCGCGGCTCACCTCGCGATTGTGCGCCCCGATGGACGTTCCAGAGCGCAAAACCTGTTTGCCAATTACTTGGACTTCGGTCGTCTTCTGCAGACTTGTATAGAGCTGGATAATCCTCAGCGCGAATTCCTTGGTTCGAAAACGAAGATCTTGCACCTTTTCATCCTTCCGCCTTTGTAATTTCTTCTTCCAGTTCTTCGTCAATGCGAGTCTGGATGTTAAAAATCTGGCGGTACATGCCGTCCTGGGTAACCAGTTCCTCGTGGCGGCCCATCTGGATGACCGCGCCCTTGTCCATCACCAGGATCAGGTCGGCGTTCATGACCGACTGGATGCGGTGGGCGATGATGAATGTGGTACGGTTCTCCATCAGCCTGTTCAGCGCGCCCCGGATCTCGGCTTCCGTCTCAGTATCAACGCTGGAG
Organism: Chloroflexota bacterium; assembly: GCA_026389975.1. Classification (GTDB taxonomy): domain Bacteria; phylum Chloroflexota; class Anaerolineae; order Anaerolineales; family Villigracilaceae; genus UBA877. The sequence goes on along the minus strand of JAPLGV010000124.1, from coordinate 8,374 downwards.
GTTGAGTCGTCGAGGATCAAGATGCGCGGGTTCTTGAGCAGGGTGCGGGCAATCGCTACGCGCTGTTTCTGCCCGCCGGAGAGCGTCACGCCCTTCTCGCCAACCAGCGTTTTGTAGCCATCCGGGAAGGACAGGATCACGTCATGCACTGCCGCGGCTTTGGCCGCTTTTTCGATCTCGTCCTGCGAGACTTCCCAGCCGACGCCGTAGGCAATATTTTCGCCGATCGAACGGCTGAACAGGAACGGTTCCTGCTCCACGATGCCAATTTGCTGACGCAGGGTTTCGCGCGAGTAATCCTTCAATTCCGCTCCATCAAGCAGGATGCGCCCGTCGGTGTACTCGTGGAACCTCGGCAGCAGGTTGACCAGGGTGGTTTTTCCCGAACCGGTCGAACCTAGCAGCGCAACCGCCTGTCCCGGCTGAATACGGAACGAGACATCCTTGAGCACCTCGCTGCCACCGTCTTCGTACTGGAACGAGACTTTTTCGAAGACGATATCGCCGCGCACCGGACCCTGAACCTGGACCTTGCCATCGGTCAGCGGTTCACGCTCCTGTTTGACGATTTCCATCAGGCGTTCGTACGAGACCAGGCCGGTGGAAGTGTTGACGATGATGCGGCCCAGGTTGCGCATCGGCCAAATGAGCAAGACGACCAGGCCGACGTAGGCCGGATACGTGCCAACTGTGATCTCACCGCGGATGGCAAGGATAGCGGCGAAGATGAATCCGCCCAGCATCTGGAGACCGCAGGCAATGTCGGAGAGCGGCCAGAAGAGCGAGTGCATGCGCAGGAGTTTCTTGCCGCGCAGGTACTTTTCCCAGTTGTCTTTCTCGAACTTGTCTTTCTCGTAATCCTGCCGGGCGAAGGCTTTGACCACGCGCACGCCGGTCAGGTTTTCCTGCAAAGTTGTCGAGAGCGCTGCTTCCTGTTCCTGGTACTTCTCGTAGGCCTTGGTCACTTTCTTGAAGAACCACACCGAAACAGCCAGGATGAACGGGATGACTATGATGGAGGCCAGCGCCAGTTTCCAGTTCAACTGCCAGATGGCAACGAAGTTGATGATGAACAACAGCACTATGCGCCCGACTCCAATGGCCTGTTCATTGAAAAAACTGCGGACAGAGTCCACGTCCGCAGTAACGCGCTCGATCAGGTCACCGGTGGGGGTTTTGCTGTGGTAGGCGAAACTCAGGCGCTGGATGTGGTCGAATAGGAAGTTGCGCAGGCGGCGCGTAATCCCTTCCGCCGAGAAAGCCGCCAGCCGCCCGGACAGGAAGGAAAACCCACCCTCCACCACAGCCAGGCCGACGAATCCCAGCGCAATCAGGATCAGGGTCCGCTCGAGCGTACCGGCGAAGGGGGCGGTATTGCCCAGGATTGTATCGGCAAAGTTACGCAGGAGCAGATACGTTGCTGTCTTTGCCAGCGCAGAGACTGCCAACGTCAGGTTGGCCGCCACATAAGCCGACCGGTAACCGGTCATCATGCGCAGCATCCCGACCAGTTTCTTTTTAGTCAGGGATTTGCGGAAGTCAAAATAGGTTGAAGGAGTTCTGGTAAGAGCCATAGCGTTTTTCCAATAGGGTCGGACGGCGTCCGCCTATTTGCGATAAAAAAACCACGGTGCTGGAGGCACCGTGGCATAAAGACCACTTGCGTTGACCTTTACCGATCAACAGGCGCACTCCGAGAAGGTAGAATCATGCCAGCCGCATCATTGGTGCGGATATGCAGGAACCTGACAGAATTCTTGATGAACATGAAGAGCGCCTCCTTTCGTTTGAATTATATTAACGGGGCGGAGTCTATCATTGGAGTGGGGGAGTTGTCAAGGGGATTTTGTGCGCCTTTTGAGATTTCCTTGATAGAGGGGAAGATATGGGTGGCAGGATGGACTTTGCCTGCTCTGCACCCCCATACTTATGCTGCGATGGAATCCCTGGGGGCTGTGCGGTTTGAAGATCTTTAGATGGATTTCAGGTGACGGTCAGTCGTTGGGTTGGATACTTCTCGTAGCGTTTCTCTGTCACTGTCCGGCGGATGCGGTCAATGCCCTCCCAGATCTCGCCAAAGGTGGTGTAGAGCGGGGTCAAGCCGAGGCGCAGATTGTCTGGTTCGCGGAAATCGGGGATGACTTTCATCTCCTCAATTAAGGCACGGTTGATACGGTAGCCCTCCGGGTGGCGGAGGCTGACGTGCGATCCGCGCCGTTCACGGATGCGTGGAGTACCGAGCGTGAAACCCAGCGGGGCGAGGAATTCCCCGGTCAAGTAAATGAGGTATTCGCTCAATTGCAGCGATTTTGTCCGCAGGGAATCCATGCCTGCTTCCAACAAGGTGTCCAGGGCGGCTTCCATAGCCAGCAGAGAAACAATTGGCTGGGAACCGGTTAGAAAGCGGGTGATACCCGGGGCGGGCAGGTAGTCCAGGCCAAAGGCGAAGGGCTCTTTCTGTCCCCACCAACCCCAGATGGGTGATACAACCTGCTCCTGCAGGTTCTTGCAAACGTACAGGAAAGCCGGTGAGCCGGGGCCGCCATTCAGATACTTATAGGTGCAGCCAATAGCGAAATCGGCATTGCAAGCGTCCAGCACCACCGGCACCGCTCCGGCCGAGTGACTCAAATCCCACAGCACCAGAGCGCCGCGGCTGTGAGCAAGTTCGGTGATGGCGGCCATGTCGTACAGATAGCCAGATTTGAAGGTGACATGGGAAAGGGTGATGAGGGCCGTATCCTTGGTAATGGCGGCATCCAGGGCGTCCAGGTCGGGGGTGACATCGCCGTCCTTCGAGCCGATGCGTACAATGGTATGACGATCGCCAAGCATGCGGACGAGTCCTTGCAGGATGTACAGATCGGATGGGAAGTTGAGCGTGTCGGTGACGATCTTTGTGCGCCCGGGATCCAGTGCCAATGCCGCGGCAGTGAGCTTGAACAAATTAACCGAGACCGTGTCACTGGCCACGATTTGACCCGGGCTGGCTCCCACCAACCGGGCAATCTTCTCCCCAACGCGTCCGGGAGCCTGCCACCAATCCTGGTTGTAGCCGCGGATCAGGTCGCGGCCCCACTCCTCCGTCAGGCGTTGAAGGCGCTCAGCAGATGCGAACGTCTGACGGCCTAGCGAATTGCCATCCAAGTAGACCAGGTCGGGCTCGGGGATAGCGAAGCGGGTACGAAAGGGCGATAGAGAGTCTTGTTTATCAAGACGTCTGGCGAATGAACGGGAAGGATCGAATTCCATTTGTACTCCATCAACAGGCAATTCCCAGAGAACCATCTATTCTGCCACCCTTTTAGTGAGATCGTTAATCCATTTCCTCGAAAAGTAGCGCCCCAGCCCCACAGCAAACTTGGTGACTTCCTCGCTTAGAGTCAGTGCATACACAAGGTGAACGGGGAGGTGGAATAGGAACGCACCCGCCGCTGTGACCGGGACGCCCACAAGCCAAATAACGAAACCGTCCAGGACAAGCGAGAAACGTGTGTCCCCGCCAGAGCGCAGGATGCCGATGATGATGACGTGGTTGGCCGAGCGTACCGACATGCCCAGCGCTAGGACGGTCAGGATATTGCGGGCGTCTACGATTACTTCCGGCGAAACTTTAAAAAACTGAAAAAGGTTCCCTGCAAACAAATAGACCAGCAAACCCATCAAAGCCGCCCCGGTAATTTGCAATCCGAGCGAACGACCGGCATAGCGGTATGCCTTTTCATTTTCACCCTGACCGATTAGGTTGCCGACCAGAATGGCAGTCGCACTCCCGATGCCGAGAAAGACCACGAACGCCAATTGATCAATCGTCGAGACAATGTTGATGGCGGCGATGGCGCTGGTCCCGATATGGGCATAGATGGCACTATAGGTGGTGACGCCCATGGACCACAGGAACTCATTGGCGATAACCGGTAAGACCGGTTTGAGCACCGACGCCATAAACTTGAAATCCAATTCCAGCAGGTCGCGCAGCGAAGCCGCAGACGGGTTCAGCCGGTCCCAGTAAACGGCCCCCAGCATCGCCAGACATTCCAGGACGCGTGCAACGAGTCCTGCAATCGCCGCGCCGTTAACCCCAAGTGCAGGAAGTCCAACCGCTTCCCAGCCAAAAATGAACGGATAGGCGATCAAGATGTTCAATCCCAGCGCGGCAGTGCTGACAGCCAATGGCAAACGGACGTAGCCGGTCGAGCGCAGACTGACGCCGTATGCGGCGGAAATGGCATAAAAGCCATAGGACCAGCCATAAATGCACAGGTATTGACTGCCCAATTCGATGACTGCCGCGTCTTCGGTGTACAGCCGCAACACTGCACCCGGAAAGAACGTCGCCAGGGTCCAAAATACCAGCGCGGCTATCAGTCCCAGCTTGACGGCCAATCCCAGGACGCGGCGGACATTGGGGATGTCTTTCTTTCCCCACAATTGCGCCACAAACATGGCACAGCCGCTGACAATGCCAAACAACAGGAGGTTGAGCAGGAACCAGACCTGATTCGCCAGCCCCACTGCCGCAACAGAAGTTTCACCCAACTGCCCGATCATGATCACGCCCACCATATTGAGCGACGATGTGATCAGGCTTTGCAATGCAAGCGGCAGGGCAAATTTGATCAGCAGGCGGAAATACTCCCGGTCCCGGTAGAAATCAACCACACGTTCAAAAAATGAAATCAAACAATGCTCCAGATTCTGAGATAACCGTCCAATTATACAGGCATAAACTCCGAGTTTAATGTGAACTGGAAAGGTTTTCTGGGAATCGCCGTGGTGATGGGGTAAATAGGGGGTGGTGGGCGGATGAAGCCCGCCCAACACCCCCATACTTTCTCTCTATCCGGGGATTTTCCAAGTTAGGATTTAGTCTTTACGATACAGGCTTCAACCGGTAATAACCAATCCCCGCACAAGTTTTACATAAGGTTACACCGTTTGCAAATACCTGCCGCTCGTTAATGATTTCCTCCCCGCACCGGGCGCATTTTTTCCGAACCCCGGGTCGGCTGATAATCGCTTCCAGGGATGGATCCAGAGTGACTTCGTGGAAGGAGAATAGTTCTATCTCCGGCATAACTTGATACCCCTTTAACTGGGCATAATATTTCTTTTTCACATCCGGGGCATAGGCGAGAGCCCGTTGCCGGACATCCAGCCGAGGGGCCAACCGGACGGCAACTCCGGTCTTCACATTTGCAAAAGTGGCGGCAATTTTACCCTGGTCAGCCAAACGCAGCGTGCGATGTCCTACCATTGCACCTGTGGCAACTTCAATTCCATCGGCGAAACATCCATCGGATTCAATTACCACCAGGGCTGCTTTGTGAGGCATGGGCGCTTCCAGGCCAATGGCGGCCAACCCGGCCAAGCCCATACGCACTCCCAGTACCTGGCGCGGGCAGAGATGGCTGTGACGCGCGGACGACAGTTTGAGAAGTTCGGATAATGCAATGGACAAATTAGACTCCTTTTGGTCCCAGCGAAAGGGTCAAGTCGTATATAACCTTAATTCGTTATCGGATGTGACTTCAACCCGCAGACTGCGTAACGGTTTATTTGCAGGGCCGCGTGTAACGTTTCCCTGCGGATCAAACCTGGACCCGTGACACGGACAGGCAAAACCTTCCGGTTTACTCTCCACTGAACAGCCTAGGTGCGTGCAAACCAGGCTGATCGCCGAGTATCCACTTTGAGCGTGCAGGAGAAGCGCCGGAATGTCCGGAAGGAGCGTGCGCGAGCCGGGTGGATAATTGCTTGCCAGGCCAAGGTCGAATTCGGTCGGCGGGAGGGGTTCAGTTTGGGTATTCAGGAAACGAAACAGGCCTTCCAGTCCAAGCAGACCGCTGGCGGTCAGAATGGCAGCGCTGGCCAATTTCAGAAAATCGCGACGGGACAGGGTTCGATTGCTCATCTCTCCACCGAGTGACATTGGTGACAGGAACCCGAATCCTGCCGGACCGGGTCCTGCAAACAGGCCGAGCCTTTGACAGGGCGGAAAACATACCGCTGACCGTCCGCTTTGCCGAACAGTTCATAGGTCCCGTCTGGCAGAACGTGGATATTCCAGAGCGGTTCAGCTTTCTCTGTGATGAGGAGCGTGTCGCCCAACTTTAAGTCAATGACCGGGTTGAGCAATGCGAGCCGAAAGGCGAGATCATTGGGGTCGGTCAGAGTGCGAGTCTGTGGTAGGTCGTTCAGCGTGCCATGACAGGTTTTGCATTGAAGATATTGAATATCTTTTTTGACACTGTACAGATTCCCGTCTCCCATGGCCTCGGTACGCGTATGACAGTCAACACAATCGAGCATCCACTCACAACTGGTAAACTGGGCGATAGGTTGATAGTAATCGTGTAACCGGTTAGTGGGAAGGTCCTGGCGCGGCTCGAAAGTCATGGTGCGCAAGTTATAGTTTCCGCGGTTATGGCAGGTGTCGCACTGGGTATATGAAATCGCAGTGGTGAGCTTGTGAATTTGGTTCGATTGTATCTGTGTAGTGTCCGTACGGTCTGGAAACTGCGTGGGCGTATGACAAGCTGAGCAGCCGGTAAAACGGATACATTCACTTCCGGGCAGGGGCAGAGCGGAAAGATGGCAGGTGAGACAGTTTTGGCCGAAAGCCTGGACAAAAGGATTGGTTTCCTGGGTAGGATTAAAAGCCGCCAGTTCTGTGATGGCACTCGTGCTCTCGGGCACCCGGATGGCAAATACGCCAAGGACAGCCTTCAGGTCCGGTTGGACGCCGAATGTATAACGAATGTTCGCGATGGCGCCTGCGTAGGTTGCCTGGATGCTGGTTGTGGCGCGCTGGATGTGGTCGCGAGAATTTTCCGCCGTGCCGCTATGGCAATTTGACCCTCCGCAGGAAGCCTGGACGACCGAGAAATCCGAAGGGTTCTTGCCGCCGCGCATCGTGCTGTGCGCCAGATTTGCCTCCAGGGCCAGACGCTCACCGCCATGACAAATCACACATCCAAATGTGTTGACCGGATGTGACGAACTTATCTCGGCCAGATCCGCGTGGCATGTCAGGCAATATTCCACCTGGCTGGTCAGCGTTGGGGTCAGGGCAATGGGCTTCGGATGGCGGCTTTCCTGCCAGGCTGTGATGAGAAGACCCAGCAAGAGAGAGATTGAGGCGGCAAGTAGAAAATAACGGCGCATATTTCGGTATCAGGAGGCGGGCAGTAAAGCGAGAAGGGTCAGGGTAATAATAGATAGCAGGATGAACAAAGCCACTCCCTGTGCGATGCGATTGCTCTTTGGAAACCAACGCCCCAGTTCGGGTTTGACAGGTTTGGGGAAAATATAGGGGATGAGTGAAAAGAGAACCAGAACCGCCAGTGGAACGACCACACCCCAGAAGAAAGGGTTGCCCAGTTTTAGCATTTGTTGAACCCACAGGAAGAACCAGGGGGCGCGCGCCGTCTCAGAGGCCGGGGCCGATGCAGTGATTGGCGCAGCCAGTGGCGCCGGAGCGAAGGTGGAGAGCAGGAGTAAGGCAGTTGACGCCAGCAGCATGGCTAAAATCTCGCGGCGAAGAAGTTCGAAACGCGTGATGCGCGTCTGGTCTTCCCGCAAGGGCGGGGGAGGGACGGCAATTCCGCCGTCCCTGCGGAGGCGAAAGATGTGCCAGGCGACCAGGATGCCCGCCGCAAGTGTCATACCGAAAATGTGCCAGCCGTAGAAACGGATCAAAGTTGCCAGTCCGGGCTGAGTCCCGCCAACCAGTATTGTGTACAACGCATTCCCGATCAGGGGGATGGATTTGAGCAGATTGGTTCCGGTAACTAGTGCCCAGCGAATCCCCTCGTCCCAACGTAAGACATAGCCGGAAAAATCCAACAGGATTGCCAGTACCAATAATCCCATGCCAAGCAAATAGTTGAACTGGCGCGGTGGAGCATATGCGCCGGTCAAGATCACACGCAAGGGATGGACGATGGAGACGATTACCAGAAATTGTGCGGACCAGAAGTGCAGGTTGCGTACCAGCCCGCCGAAGGGGACGAGGAAAGTCAGGGTTTGAATGGAATTCCCGGCCTCTGTGGGAGTCGGGATGTAGTAGAAAATCTCCAGGATGCCTGTAATCCCTAAAATCAGCACCAGGAATACCGCCAGGCCGCCGGCAGCCAGAGTATAGCGTAAGCGCGCCTGCCTGGCGGGGATGGTAGGCGGATGGAGATGATGAAAAAAGGATGGGCGCATGTCCAAATTATAGTCGAAGGATGAAAACCGCCCCTAGAAGGGGCGGTTTTCGTTGTTGACCAATATCGGTTTAGTGCAATTTCTCTGTGTAATCAACCATTTGACCATTTGCATAGGTAATGGCCGCCTCATCAACATCATTGATATCAGTAACAAGCGGGCG
>JAPLGV010000073.1 GCA_026389975.1 Chloroflexota bacterium | reverse complement strand
TGACTGGCGGCGCGGTGCTGTCAGCCGGCAGTTTTGCCTTCGTGTTTGCCGTCTTCGGCGGAGCTTACGCCTAGGCCTGGTTTGTACGGCGAGTTTGGAATTAACCACTACTGAATGAAGCAAGGAACGGAGGCTCCAATGGCTCCTTTTGGAACTTTACTACATCCCGGCACCCTGGTTTATTTCCTGGTCTTTCTTCTCATCGGCCTGGCCTTTGGCGCCATCCTGGAAATGTCCGGTTTTGGAGATTCCCGCAAACTCGCGGCGCAGTTCTATTTCAAAGACCTGACGGTGCTCAAGGTGATGTTTACCGGCATTGTCGTGGCGGCGGTGCTCATCTTTCTGTCCAGCAGCCTCGGTCTGCTCAATTATGACCAGCTTTGGGTGAATCCGACTTATCTAAAATCGGAAATTGTCGGCGGCCTGATTATGGGAGTGGGCTTCATCGTGGGCGGCTTTTGCCCGGGCACTTCCCTGGTGGCGGCGTCAACTCTCAAGCTGGACGGCATCCTCTTTGTGCTGGGCGGCTTCTTTGGCGTCTGGGCCTTCGGGGAGAGCGTGGGATCTTTTGCAGATTTTTTTAACTCCTCCTTCTACGGCCGCCTGACGGTCTTCGACTGGCTGGGAACTTCGCCCGGGGTCGTGGTCTTGCTGTTGACCCTCATGGCCCTGGTCATGTTTTATCTGGCCGAAATTGCCGAAGCCCATTTTGGCGAGCCTAAGAAAGCGGTCTCCTGGCGTCCGCAAAGCCGCCCGAAGATGGCGGCGGTGGCCTCGCTTTTATCTGTCTGCATCCTGCTGCTGGCGCTGGGTCAACCCTCCCCCCAGGCCAAGTGGGAGCGTTTGCAGGGAGGACTGGCCAAAAATCTGGAAGATCGAGAAGTTTATGTGCATCCCGGCGAGGTGGCGGAATTAAAGAAAAACCCGTCTCTCTCCGTAAAAATCATGGATGTGCGGTCCGAGGCGGATTTCAACCTGTTTCATATCGGCGGCGCCCAGCGGTTAGATCCCGCCGAGATGGCCCAGCCGGCTACGCTGAAACGACTATTGACGGCTCCGGATAACGCCGTCTTCTTCCTGGTTTCCAATGGTGAGCCGGCGGCAACCCAGGCCTGGAAGGCCTTGAAGGCCAGCGGCGTCACGAATCTCTATATCATCGAGGGTGGGATCAATAAATGGCTGCAGGTTTTCCCGCCCGAGCCCTGTTTGCTGGCCAGTTCCGCCAGCACGCCGTCCGGCCCGGCGGATCAATTACAGTTTGACTTCCGCTATGCCGTGGGAGCCCAAAGTCGCGCCGCTCATCCCGACTCGGTTCGCACCCAGCCCTGGGTGGCGTGCCCGGAGGGCGGTAAGGCCGCGACCGCGACCTTCGCCGAGTTATCCGGCTCAACGAAATCTCCCATACCGGCTTATGTCAAGAAAGTAAAATTGCAGCGCAAAGTAGCCACCAAAGGGGGCTGCGGCTAAGGCGATTTTTCCAAGAGGCTTGATAAAATCAAGACCCCCACCAGGCCGGAACTGGGTGAGGAATTGCCCATCGTGATCTAAGCCGTCAGCGAGGGGGCCCTGGGGCCATGGTGGACCATTTGACGGAGCCCAGCACCATTGGCAAACGCTGCCAGCTGAAACGTCATGATTCTTGAAGAGAAGAGGCTGGTGAGAAAGATATACTGGTGGGGTGGACGAATATTCTCCTGGGAAAGGTGCTATTGTTGGTTCAGCCGCTGGCGCAATACTCCCGAAGCCTTGAACACCAATACCTTACCGGGCCCTAGGGTGAGAGCTTCCTTGGTCTGAGGATTTCTGCCTCGCCGTGCCTTCTTCTGCCTCACGGAGAACCTGCCGAAACCGCTAATCAGCAAGTCATCCCCCTCGGCCAGGGTGTCCTTCATGATTTCCAAGACCCGCTCCACTATCTGGCGGGATTCCTGTTTTTCCAGACCTGCCTGCGTCTGGAGACGGGTGATCAGTTTATCTTTGGTAAGCGACATTTTCCTCTCAAATTGCCGAGTAACTCAAGCCGGAGCCAATTGGGTAACCTGGACAGCGAGCCGGCAAATAAGAAAGCCGGGGATTTAGATGCTCATCTTTTTGAAGAAGAGTCTTCTAAAGTTCCCCGGCTTTCCGCCACGGCGAGCAATGCACTTTGCGATCTGTCGTAAAGTCCCGCTCATTACGTCCGAAACGTGCCGTGGCCTGCAGATTGTTCAGCCAGGAGGGGCGGCCAACTTCCTCATCATCCTCACATCAGGCTGCCTCGCCTGAGCAGGTTAACCGGAGACCTTTCCGGGAAATCAGGCTGAACGACCTGTCAATCATCTGATAATCATCCAGGCGAAAAAGGCAAGGTGACGTAAGTAAATAATTTAGGTTCATCCGACTAAAGCGTACCTGGTTTCGTGAAGGGCCAGGATTTTGAGTTTGAAAAATTCTTGGTCACGGAACCCATAAGCCTGCCGTTTCATGGTTTTGATCTTGTTATTGGTCCCTTCCAGGGGGCCGGTTGAGATCGGGTAATCATAGTAAGCCAGAATACCCCGGCGATAGAGGCACATGGTCTTGGCGAATTTAATCAGCATGGGGATGCCGGAAGCCGTAGCCCGGTCCACCCAATCCTGGAGGATGGCAGCAGCGGTGGTCTTATCTTCTTGGAGCCAAAGCTGGCGCAAGTCCTCTTTCAGGTAATAAGCCAGGGCCAGAGGTTGATTGAGTTGCAGCGCGGCTGCCAGCCGTTCGGTTTCCCGGCGGTTGGGATCGAGATTTTCCGGGTTCTTGAGAAGTAACCAGCGGGTGCCCTTCAGAACCTTTTGGTCCATGACGTGGGTGGCTTCGTGGTAGAGTTGGCGCCGCAGGCCAGAGAGGCCTTCGTTATAGAGTTTGATGATATGGAAGTGATCGAAGACATGGACGGCGTTGGGCAAATGGGTAAGCACGGCACTGATATAGGCCGGCGACAGATCGGTGGCCACCGCCTCGATGTGCACCTTTTGGCGTCTGAGCCGCGGCCAGAAAGGCTCCAGGGCTTCGGCGCCTTTGCCCTCGCCCACGAAGACCACCGCCCCACTCTTCAAGTCCAGGACTATGGTCAGATAGCGGTGCCCTTTGCCGATGCTGATCTCGTCGATGGCAATTTGCTTGAGCTGATGCAGCTTGGGACGGGCAAAACGTCTCTTCAGGCTCCGTTTCTGGATGTCCTTGATGACGTCCCAACTCATCCCCAGGTGCCGGGCCGCATCCTTGATGGTCATGTGTCGCGACAGTTCCAGGGCATAGCGCTCGAAGGCCCGGGTATAGCTCCGTCGCCAGGCGGCAAAATTGACCTTGACCTGACGCAAAACCCCACAAAGCAGACACAGGACCCGCTGGACCGCCAACTCGATCCAGACGGGCTTGGAGCCTATGGGGAGCGTGCGGAATCGGCGCATTACCAGACCCCGGCGCTTAACCTGATAGGAGCCGCATTCCGGACAGCGGAGGGAAAAGACCTCCTGTCGCACCCGGTAATGGATAGCCCCATCATGATATTTGGTGTGAACATGCTGGTATCCCTGAATGCCAAAGCCATGATAAAGTAGACTGGTGGACATGCCTGTGTTCTCCTTTGGATCGACTTTCGCAGGTCGTCTGTAGGAGACCGCATGTCCACTCTTTTGTCAAAAAGTACGCTTATTCCGGATGAACCATAATTT
>JAPLGV010000037.1 GCA_026389975.1 Chloroflexota bacterium | reverse complement strand
GTAGGCATACAGCAGCACCCACGCCCATCCTGCGAAGCGGACCTGAAATGCATTGGTTGGATTCAAGGCAATCATCGCCAGCACGTCGGCGATGGCGAATTTCTTGAACAAGCCAAGCACGAGACGTTTTCCCGCTTCGCCCAGGTCATCGGCTGTCAACGTGAGCGGGCGGCGCAAGTCCCCGACGAAACGCTCGATGCGGTCAATCGGACCGGCGGTCAGCGCCGGAAAGAAAATGACGTAAACCACATACTCCGACAGCGAAACAGCCGGCAGTCGTCCGCTCTGGCGGTCGCGAATCGTATGAAGCAAACGGAAAGCGATGTAAGAGAATCCCAGCCAGCGCAAATCCTGAGCCAAAGCCAGGCTGGTGGACTGGTGATTCAAACTGCGCAGGCCTATGCTGACCAGTGCCGCCAGCAGCGGGACTTTCAGCACAATAAATAACAGGATGACAAAAACGAACGCACTGGTCAGCACTGCCTTGCCGGCTTTGGTAAACCGCGTCAGCAGGAAAGCAACCAGGGCAACTGCTGCCAACCCGGCGAGGATTTGGAGAGTCTGCGGCGGGCGGGAGGCTGTCAGATGCAGCGAGAAGCCCAGGTAGCGCGTCAGGCCGAGAGCCAGCACAATACCGCCCAGGATTGCAGCCGCCGGCCAATTGATCCGCCAGGAACGCTGCTCACGCGGGGTGGTCGAAATCCACATCAGGGTGGTAAATGCCAGGGTTGCGGTGGGCAGCCAGAAGTCCAGGCCGCGCACCGGCAGCGCCGGTTGAAACGCGTAAACCGCCAGCGCGCAGCTCCCCAGCAAAAGAGGGATGCGCCAGCGATTATGTGTCACCAAGCCCAACATCGCGGCAACGCCGATGGAGACGAGAATGAGGGCGAGGGTCATCAAAAGCCCTGATAAATCCAGATAGGTGCGCTACTGACCGTTAAGATAACAAGGGCAATGAGAATCAGACAAAAGATCAATGCCCAAAGATTCTCACGCGTGAAAAGCCGAAATTTCATTGGTAACCACAAAACAGATATTCACCGCCCTGCTGAACCACCTGATAGGTGCGCACTGAAAGGTCGAGTTCCTGGTCTTCGTTGTTATATGTGGCAAGGATTTTTCCCTGGCAATTAATCTGCGTGGTCGTACCGTCCGTACCGGCTGCGGTGCATGCCAGATTTTCCAACCGGGTGGTAACCGCCTGGAGAGAATCCAATTCGAGCAGGGCATTCGGCTCCCAATCGGCGCAGGAGAGGGCGGAGAGAGCGTTGGCGTCTTTATTGACCAGAGCAGTGAAGTAACCTTCAACAGCCTTCGCCGCCGGGTCTGTGGCCTGTCCACAGGCAGAAAACAGCAGAGCAGCTATACACATCAAAAGCACAATCGGAGCGAATTTACGCATGGAAGTCTCCTCATATGAAGGAAATTGGAATCTTTGGAAATTCCGGTGAGAGAGGGAAAGGTATGGGGGTCGCCCTGCCAATACCATATATTTATACCATCACCACGGAAATTCCCAGAAAACCGGATTTTGACTGGCGGGATTATACCTGCTTCTGGCATGCTTCTGGCATGAATGTTCTGGCATGAATGTTAGGAAAAGTTAAAAAGTGGACACATCTAAACTTGAAAAGTGGATACCCAATAAAGGGGTTCAAAAAAAAAAAAAAAAAATGGACAAGTGGTCCCCCAAGGGCATAGTCAAGGAATGGACCATT